>NZ_PJBR01000064.1:0-29044 GCF_002863625.1 Pseudoalteromonas sp. MelDa3
AAGCGAATTGGTATAAAAAGTAGTTTGATACAAAAACGCCAATATGTGAATATTGGCGTTTTTTGTATATTAAGTTTTTAGCGTGCGACTATTCTATCTCGCCCTGCATCTTTAGCGGCATATAAGCCTAAATCGGCCTCTTCTAATAACGCTTGCTCAGCATATACTTTACCACTTTGAGTGGTGGCGATACCTATACTAATAGTGATGTGGTCTGCATTTAATGAGGCTTTATGTTCTATATTCAAAGCATTTACAGCATTGCGTAATTTATTAGCAAACTCCACAGCTTCATGCCTATTCATTCCAGGTAATACAGCTGCAAATTCTTCACCACCATAACGAGCTATAAAGTCACTACCACGTTCACATTGAGCTGCGAGTGCTTGTGCAACATCCTTTAAACATTCATCGCCAGCACGATGTCCGTAGCAATCGTTGTAACGCTTAAAGTGGTCTATATCCATAAGTAACACTGATAGCGGGGTTCCACTGCGTTTACTTCGGCGCCATTCACGAGCTAAGTTTTCGTCTAGGTAGCGTCTATTTGGGATTTCAGTTAAGCCGTCGATTGAGGCTAGCATCTCTAGCAGATCATTTTTTTGCTTTATAAGTAATTGGTTACGTACTCTAACGCGCACAATAGAAGGGCTAAATGGCTTAGTGATATAATCCATAGCACCGAGTTCTAGGCCCTTAGCTTCGTCGTCATGGCTACGATTAGCTGATATAAATATAACGGGGATCGATTGAGTTATCGGATTTTCTTTAAGTTGCACAAGCACTTCATAGCCGTCAATTCCTGGCATAATCACATCAAGGATAATTAAATCAACTTGCGCAGTTTTTACAAAGGTCAGTGCTTTTTCACCACTTTCAACTAAGAATACGTCGTGTTCTACTTTAAGTGTTTTTTCAAGTACTAATCTGTTGATTGGATCATCATCTACAATAAGTACTTTAGCTCTTTTCGACATCCCTAGCCCCTACCCCTTTTATAAAAACAATTACCTGTTCTAACTGCATAATAAGCTCTTTCAGTGTTATTTCAACAGGCTTGTTAGTTGTTTTAAGTGTTCTTTCACACAATAAAGCGCAGTGAGACAATCGTCTAAAACCTAAATTACCTGCTACACCTTTTATACTATGCACTAAGCGTACCAAATCATCCTTATTGGTTGTTTCTTCTATTTGCAATAGCTGGGTTTCGCATAAATTAGCAAATTTATCAATCATTGTATTGAGGAGCTTTTCATCCATACTAAACTGCGTTAATGCGAATGATTTTTCAAAAAAGCTTGGTTTAACTAAGTTTAAATCGGCAATTGCATCAATAAGTACCTTAGCAACAACCGGTTTAGTTAAATGCTTATTCATACCGCACTTTAAAGAACGTTCAATATCAGCGGGTTCACAATGAGCCGTTAAGGCAAAAATAGGCAGTTGCTTTGCGTCAAACTGTTGACGAATTAAAGCCGTAGCTTGGCAGCCATCTATTTGCGGCATTTGTACATCCATTAATATTAAGTCAGGCTTTAAAACTTGCAATAATTCCATGCCGATAGATGCGCTTAAAGCGGTAACAACACTTACGTTTGCTTGGCGTAATACACTGCTAATTATTTCTAAATTAAGTTGATTATCATCAATGGCTAATACAAGTAGACCCGATATATCAACTTTAGTTTCAGCAATATTATATATTACGGCATTGGTACTAGCTTTAGGCTGTTGCTGAGAGTTCAAGCTAAATAGCCTTTGTCCCAATGCCGATGCTTTAACGTGATGCGCAGCTAAATGCTCACTTGTTGGTAAATTAAGTGTGTGCTGATGATTAATAATAATTACCGATGTTTCTTTAGCTGATAACGAATCATTAATTGCTTCAACATTTAAAAGTGCAGGTAAATCGGCCGCATCGATTATTATTTGCTGAGTATTGGAGAGCTTAATTGGGTATTTGAGTACTTCATCTAAATTAATATTAGCAAGCTTTGCATAAGCATTTGTTACTTGCTTAAGCTCTTTGCTTTGATCCGATAAAATAGCCAATGTATTAGTCGGTAACATCGTATTTTTAGTGGTATCAACCAAAAAACTAACGCTGAAGTAAAACTCACAGCCATGACCTTTTTTACTCTTTAAAGCAATCTCCCCTCCCATTAATGACACCGCATGTTTAACAATCGCTAAACCTAACCCAACACCATGATGTATACGTGTTGAAGACTCATCACCTTGCGTAAAGGCGTCAAATAAACGCCTTTGATCGGCTTCATCTATACCCATACCCGTATCAATTACTTTAAAGCAAATATGCTGTTGCTCTAGGCTATCGCTTTCAATAAGTTCCATTTTTAAAGTGATAGAACCTGTTTTTGTAAACTTAACAGCATTTGTTAATAAATTACCTAATATTTGCTGTAAGCGAATGCTGTCGCATATCAAATCAGGCGCTATTAACGGGTCAATATCAATAACAAATTCAATACCTTTTCCTTCGCACAATGGGGCCGTTAAACTTTCACAAATATCCACCAGCTCAACCATACTAAAAGATGCTTGTTTTAAATCGGTTTGCGAACTTTCTATGCGTGCAAAATCAAGCATTCTATTGAGCATTAGCAACAAGCTTTGTGCTGCATGCTTAGCTTGATCCGTTTGTTGTAATTGCTTTTGCGTTAATCCTTGCTCAATAAGCATATCGAGCAGCCCTAAAACAGCATTAAGAGGAGTGCGTATTTCATGACTTAAATTGGCTATAAAGCGACTTTTAGCAAGGGTTGCTCGTTCGGCATCTAGTTTCGATTTAGTTAATGCACTCACATCCTGAATGTGAATAACATAATAAGCTGGGTCGCGGTTTTCATCCCAGACAAGCGATACACTCAATTGCAACCAACTTGTTAAGCGCCCTTGAGCAAGCGTTAAGTGGTATACGCGTTTTTTGTCATCTAGCAATTGCGCTAAAGTGCTTTTTATTTGCTGCCATTGAGTATCGTCAAACAATGCTTTTAACTGCTCACCAACCAGTACTGGCTGTTCAGAAAACTGCTTTCTTGCCGCTTTATTTACTTGTAATATTGTGTGCTCAAGCGAGAGTAAAACCACACAGTTAGCCGCAAATTCAATCGCACTTCTAAATTTAGATTCTGATGCTTTTAAGGCCAATAATGCTTGTTGCTGTTCGGTAATATCGCGACCAATACCCATAGTCCCCAACAGATGTTGGTGCTCGTTATAAAAAGGTGCAATAGTAAGTTGATACGTTTTTTTATCGGTTTCTATTCGCTGTTCGACACTGTTTCTATTTTGTAATACTTGTTTTTCAAGCGCATTTATTTGTTGATCGTTATCACCTAAATCATCTACATATTTACCGACTAATGCAGTTTGATCTTTACCGATGTACGCCTCAAATGCTTTATTGCATCCTAAGAATGATCCATCAATATTTTTAAAATAAATAAGATCTGGCACACTGTTTAGCATAGTGTTGAGCAAAGCCAAGTGGCGCTCTTTTGCTTCGTAACTGCGGCTTAGTTTTTCTGATTGCAACTGAACCTGGTCGTCCAGAGCTTTATTTGCACTTTGTAATGAATCAACTAACTGTTTGTTTTTAGTAAATACACGCTTCACTTTAGAAAACCAAGGCTGCCAGCTCAGCGGTACTTTATAATCGAGCTGCACTTCTTGCTGTGTACCGTTACTCTCTAGGTACGACATTAAGTGAGTCATTGGCTTAATAAAAATGCGCTGACTTAACCAAAAAAACACGCCAAACATAATACTTAAAAATAGCGTTAAAAATGCAAACTCTAATAGTATTTCATACTTAATTGGGCTGATTAGTTGGGGTTTGTGCTCGTAAAATGCTGCGTGAATAGGTAACTCATCCATTGGCTGCATAAAGTAATTACTATCACTAGTTAAGACTGTTTTTTTACTATGGTGCTGGGCCAAATCAGGCCAATAATTTTTTAATGCTGTTGCTTGCTCTATTAACTGTTTAGAGCTGGCGATAACTTGATGTGATTGGTTCATAAAAACGTATTCACCACTGTTCGGTGAAACCTTTTTTAACCACCCAGAAATTGCCTGAACATCATAAATCAAAATAATGTAATCGGCTGAGCCAGTGCTTCGTTGTCGGCCAATAGCAAAATACGATTTATCATTCACTTTAACAATGGGACTTGAAGTAAGTTTGTTTGGTGAAAATTTTGGCTTAAATTTTCCATTTAGAATTTCAGTAAGCATTAAACTTTGGCTTTTGTTTCGCCTGCTTACATAAGCAAAACCATTATTATCAACATATGCTACAGCAGACAACGACTGCATTAATGCAAGCGTTGTATTAAACGAAGGCCCTAATGTAATAGCCTGCTGCCACTGCATTAATGCCTTAGTAGATAACGCAAACTCCCCCTTACCTACAATTTCAGTGCCTTGCTCACTAAAGTGACGGTAATAGTAACCATCATATTGATTTATGCCCTCAAGTAAGCTTTGGTTTATTTTTGGATAGGTCGTTTGTTCGTATAAGCTAAACATGGTGGTGAGTAGATTACTCACCGACTCCATCCCGTGAGTAACCTGTGCTGAAACATTCGTAAAATCGGCTTCGCGTTTTTCAACCGCCCGCTCAAGCTTTATATTATATAAGTGCAAGCACAGTAAAAAAGCGACAATCAATGGCACTAAAAGCGCAATAAATAATGAACGATAATAATGCTTCAGAGGTAAAAAATTCAATGTACTGCCTGCCATTTGGCTCGAAAATCAATCGATAGACTATCGAGCCAATTTGTTAAGCGCAAGTTATAAATTTTCTTCTGCAAATGACGCTAAGCGACTACGTACAACACCGTTGAGGTTTATAGTTGCGCTGCCTTCAAAGTTTTTAAAGCGCTCTACTATGTACGTTAAGCCCGATGTTACTGGCGTTAAATAGTTACTATCTATTTGCGCCAAGTTACCCGTACAAATTAATTTAGTACCTTCGCCGCAGCGGGTAATAATCGTTTTAAGTTGAGATGCCGTTAAATTTTGGCTCTCATCTAAAATTACCACCGCATTTTGAATACTACGCCCACGCATAAAGTTAACCGATTTAAACTGAACATTAGCCTTCTCCATAATGTAGTTTCGGCTTGATATCGGATTTTCGTCGCCTTTGTGCAATACCTCCAGCGTATCGGTAATGGCTGCAAGCCACGGCGCCATTTTTTCCTCTTCAGTGCCTGGTAAAAAGCCAATGGACTCTGCTATTTCTGGGGTATTACGAGTTACTATTACTTTATCGTAAATACCTTTTTCGATGACCATCTCAAGGGCGCTGGCAAGTGCTAACAAGGTTTTACCACACCCTGCTGGTCCTGTTAAAATAACAAGTTCAATACTTGTATCTAGCAGCGCATCAAGCGCCATTCCCTGATAAATATTTTTGGGCTTAACGCCCCATGCTTGTTGATGCATTAAACGCTCAACACCAATATCTTTTAGCGTTATGTACTCGTCATCGTACGATTTAACACGCGCCGCAAACTGATCCCCTCCATCAAGTAAATATTCATTACAAAATACATCAGGTATTAAGTTTTTAGGTACATGATGAAACGTATCGCGTCCGTGTTGCTGCGTATTACATTCCCCTACATGGTCCCAAAAATCACCTTCAATTTTTTTATAACCACTAGTGAGTAAGCTGATATCGTCAATAAGTTGGTCGGTACGGTAATCCTCAACATATTTAAGCCCTGCGCCTTTGGCCTTTAAACGCATGTTTATGTCTTTTGTTACTAATATAACTTTTGAATCACTGTGCTGCTTTTGTAAATACACGGCGCAATTAATAATACGATGGTCGTTTTCGTTACCAGGCAAACCAGAAATGGAGTCGGCAAATAAATGGTCGTTTACAATAATGAGGGTACCTGCAGAGCTCGCTTTTGCCTTTTTGTTACTCGGCAGCGCCACGCCTTGTAGCATTTGTTCAGGCGTTGCATTTTTAAGTACTTCATCTAATCCACGAATAGCGACGCGCGCATCGCGGCTTACGTCGTGTTTTCTGTCTTTTATGTGGTCAAGCTCTTCAAGCACTGTCATCGGAATTACAACGTCATGTTCTTGAAAAGACAAATAAGCGAGGGGTTCGTGAAGTAGTACGTTGGTATCTAGCACATACATTTTACTTTCAAGGTTCGAAGCTTTTTCCATAGCACTTTCCTTACGTTTTATGATTTTTATGCTATACCAAAATAACTAAGTAAAACGGGCAAAACTTAAACCTGCAATACTTAATTGCCAAGGCATAATGTAAGTTTAGTCTATTTGTCATAAAAGTCCGTTTTATTACAAACTGTAATTAGTTTTGATTTACCTAAAAAAGAGTCATAAACAAGTTGTTTTAATAGTAATAATTAACACTTACAAAATTAATTAAAAGTGAGCCAAATAGCGCCTTGCAGTGGTGTTAGCTTACAGGTAACATAGCCGCCTTTTTCATCATAGACGAGACATACATGAATTTTTCCTTAGGTCAGCGTTGGATCAGTGATACAGAGTCAGATTTAGGATTAGGCACTGTTGTTGCCATTGAAGGCCGTCAGGTCAGCATATTATTTCCTGCCAGTGGTGAGAGCCGTGTTTATTCTTCGGCAGAAGCACCTGTTACCCGTGTGGCATTTAATCCTGGCGATGTGATCAAAAGCGTTGAAGAATGGGAATTAGAAGTAGAGTCTATTGAAGTACAAGGTGAGTTACTGTGTTATCACGGCACCCGTGTTGATAACGGCGAAACTGCCAAACTTAAAGAAACCTTTTTAGATCATTTTATTAAGTTTAATAAACCACAAGATCGTTTATTTGCGGGCCAAGTCGATCGTTTTGATCGCTATACACTTCGCTACCAAACGTGGTTACATAAATTTGAACGTGAACAATCGCCTATTAAAGGCTTAATTGGGCAACGTGCTAATCTTATTCCTCACCAGCTTTATATTGCCCAAGAAGTGGGTAAACGTTTTGCACCACGCGTACTTTTATCAGATGAAGTAGGCCTTGGTAAAACAATTGAAGCGGGCATGATTTTACACCAACAAATTATTAGTGGTCGTGCAAGTCGCGTATTAATAGTTGTACCAGAAAACCTACAACACCAATGGTTAGTAGAAATGCTACGCCGCTTTAACTTACACTTTTCTATTTTTGATGAAGAACGTTGCGACGAAGCGTTTGCAGATTCACCAAACGTGTTTGATACAGAGCAATTAGTACTTACCAGTCTTGAGTTTTTAACCAAGAAAAAACGCTGGTTTGAACAAGCAACGCTTGCTGATTGGGATTTACTAGTTATAGATGAAGCCCATCACCTAAGTATAAATAACGGCAAGCCAAGCTCAGAGTACCAACGTATGGCAGAGCTTAGCCAGGATATTCCGGGCCTTATTTTGCTTACCGCAACGCCTGATCAACTTGGTCACAGCAGCCACTTTGCACGTTTACAGTTACTCGATCCTGACCGTTTTTACGACTACGACGTGTTTAAAGAAGAAGAAGCAAATTATAAAGACGTTGCTGAAGCTGCAAATCAATTACTGCAAGAGCAAGGGCTAGACGACACAGCCAAAGCCACGCTAATTGAGCTATTAAAAGAAACCGATATTACTGATATTCTTGAAAAAGCACAGCAAGGTGATTTACCAGCACGTAAAGAAATACTTAACATGCTGCTCGATCGCCACGGCACAGGTCGTATATTATTTAGAAACAGCCGCAGCGGCATTGATGGCTACCCAAGTCGTAAATTACACGCCTACCCTATGGCACTGCCAAAACAGTATAAAACGGCTATGTCGGTTCTCGGTAATATGGGCGGCATTCAAAACCCTGAACTAAGTGCACACCGTGCTCTTTTTCCTGAAAAAATATTTCAAGAGTTTGAAGGCGAAAGCGCAAGCTGGGGTTTATTTGACCCACGTGTAGATTGGTTAATCGAAACACTTAAAACGCTTAAGCGCGAAAAAGTACTACTTATATGTGCTAAAGCTGAAACAGCTATCAGCCTTGAGCAAATACTGCGTGAACGCGAAGCAATTAAAGCGTCGGTATTCCACGAAGGTATGTCTATTATTGAGCGTGACCGCGCTGCTGCATTTTTTGCAGACGAGTACGATAATGCACAAATATTATTGTGTTCAGAAATTGGCTCAGAAGGTCGTAACTTCCAGTTCTCGCATCACTTAGTGTTGTTTGATTTACCATTGAACCCAGATTTACTAGAGCAGCGTATTGGTCGATTAGACCGTATAGGTCAAACGCAAGATGTGAACATTCATGTGCCATATTTTGAAAACACCGCTCAAGAAGTATTGCTACGTTGGTACAACGAAGGTCTAGATGCATTCGAATCTACCTCGTCAACAGGCCAAATGCTTTATAAAGAGTTCCGTGATGATCTACTTGAATATATTTCTGCGCATAACTGCGATGAAGACGAGCTCGATCCATTACTTGAGCAAGTAGCACAGCAAAATGCAGTACTGCGTAAAAAAATGGAAAGCGGACGAGATCGTTTACTAGAGCTACATTCATCGGGTCAAGGTGCTGCAGATTCACTTGTAGCTGAAATCGAAAAACTCGATAATCAGTTTGAATTACCAAGTTACATGATCAACGTGTTCGACACATTTGGCGTAAGCCAAGAAGATAAAGGCGAAAATACCATTATCTTAAAGCCGACTGAACATATGTTAAACCCATCATTCCCATCGCTTAAAGAAGACGGTATGACCGTTACCTTTGATCGCGACACGGCGCTTTCGCAAGAAGACGTGCACTTTGTTAGTTGGGATCACCCAATGGTGCAAGGCACCATGGATATGATTTGTGACGACGACTTTGGTAGCGCATCGGTTGCATTGCTTAAAAACAAAAAGTTACCGCCTGGTACCTTTTTTGTTGAGCTTATTTTTGTTGCAGAAGCAATGGCACCAAAAGTATTACAAGTTGGTCGCTTTTTACCGCCTACACCAATTCGTATATTGCTAGATAAAGCAGGTAATAATTTAGGTGAGAATGTGGCATTTGAAGGCTTTAATCAGCAGTTATCAGCCGTTGGCCGCCAAACAGCAAGTAAACTTGCAGGTGCATTGCAAAGTGCTGTTCACCCTATGATTACTACCGCTAAAGATATGGCACAAGAAAAACTTGAAGTTATTCGTGCAGCGTCGCTTGTTAAAATGCAAACGTCACTCAGTGAAGAGCAAGAGCGACTGGTAGCCCTTAAGCAAATTAACCCGAATATTCGCCAAGAAGAAATTACCTTCTACGATAAGCAACGCAACGACCTAACTACGTATATTGAAAAAACGCAGTTACAACTTGATGCAATTCGATTAATAGTAGTTTCACACTAGAGATTTTGGCTTTTAACCGCTAGCCTTTTAAGCTGACTCCAGAGTAAATTTGGAGTCAGCTATTAAAAGCTTAATTAACTAAATAGCTGTATCTTTTTAAACTTCATTTTAAAAACCACGTGCTCTTATTTAAATGTAAGCTAACCCTACCTCTTTAGCTTTATACTAAGTCCTTTGTTGTGCTATCTATTTTTCTCAACATAGCCATATCTAAAAACTCAAGCTGCGCTCTATACAGCTATTGTGTGAGATAGTTGATAGGTTTATTTTCCCTTGCATAAAGTTGTTTTTTTGTTAACCTACTCGCCTTCCATTTTAGTCTTTTTGAGGTGTTTATGGCGTTTCTATCTCGTTCGATATTGGCGTTGTCCATAGCGCTCTCAAGCAGCAGTGTCTTTGCTCAAGCCCAATGCGATGTTGAATTACGTCATGGTTTAATTATTACTGACGATGCGATTCGCATATTAGATAAAGGCCAGACTCGTGTACAAATTAATAACAATAACCAACTATTTATTCGCGGTTATTGGGTTGATTTAAGCGATGACGAAAGCAAAGTACTCGAACAGTTTAGTAATGGTATTCGCCACACAGTCCCCGAATTAGTAAATCTGGCTACAGATGGTGTTAACTTAGGTTTAAGCGCTATTGAACACGTAGTTGAAGGTATGTCAGACAAAGAACCTGAAGTACTTAAAACACAACTAAAGTATGTAGAGCGCGCGCTAATGGATAAGTTTAAGCGCGGCGATGACTTCTTTTTTATAGCCCCTCAATCACTTTCGCAAATAGATGATTTTTTTACTAAAGAGATCAGCCAGCAAATTCACTCTGCAGTGCATGGATCGTTAGGTGCTATTCTGGTATCACTCGGAGATGCGTTTAAATCGCGCGAAGGTAATATAGAAGATCGTATTAACGACATGGGCCAACGCATGGATATTATCTCAAGAGAAATTGATAAGTCGCTACAAAAAAAGGCGCATCAATTAGAGCTTAAAGCTTCTGAGTATTGCGAATGTTTAAACGCACTCGATGTAACCGAATCTCGCTTACAAGCAATAGTACCTGGTATGGCCGATTACGATTTAGTGCAAATAAAGTCTTAGTGTACGTATTCGTTTTTAGAATAAAATAACACCGAGTATAAATATACTCGGTGTTTTGCTTTATGATTGATTAAAAATAAGCGCTTCTACTTTTTATTCTAAATTGGTGAGCCCGGTGGGATTGGCAGCACTTTAAAGTTGTTTGGCCATTGCCCTTTAATTAAAAACTGATTTACTTGCTCAGCTAAATATTGCTTAAACGCACTCTCGCCAGTACTTGTATGGCTCATCATTGAGTTTTGGTTAAAGTCTTCACTCAACTTAACTAAGTAGTAACGTAACTGCGCTTGCACTTCAGGGCTTGCACTATCGCTTGCTACTAAATCAGCCATGGTTTTTGCAGTTAAAAATTGCACGCGCTGAGTGATTTTACCTGTCATTGTATTAGGTGATGACACGTTAAACACTTGGCTATATAGCTCCTCAAGTAACTCATCTAAACTATAAAAGTCATTACTACGCGCTTGTTGCTGCGCTAAGCGATTTAAACGCTGTGCATTTAATAAAAGCGACAAGCTGTGCTGCACTGCAACCTCGGGTAATGCCATTGCATCGAGCGTTAACCCTGTGCGTCCAACTATGCTCTCGCGCGATTTAGACTCGCCATATGCTTTTGGCGGAATTAGCGATAACACAGATTCAGGAAGTAATAAGTTACTTGGCTTAAGCGTTGCAAAAATAGCGTTTACTGCTTCTTGCTGTGTTTTTTTATTAACGACTTGTGCGCCTTTTACGGGTGAGTCACCGCGTGTTTCGTATTCGTAATCAACACCGGCTATAAGTTTCACTGCAGCCTCAACCTGAAAACGGTGAAACAGATAAAGCGGAACTAGTTTTTCCTCTAATTGCGATAATGAGTCGCCCGTTTTAATATTATTAATACCAAACTGCGAAAGTGCTTTTTTACGTACGTCGAGTACTCTTAAAAGTTCCTGCGAAGGATTAGTGCCGTTATCCCATAAATGAGCTGTTGGATGCGCGCCACCTTTAGCACGAGCATCACTATCTGATATAAACTCAAGGCCTTTGGCTTTGTTCTCTTTTAAAATAGCAGCAAGTTCTGCGCTTTCATCTTGGTTAGTAAAATCGCTATAGCCATATTTAATTACCTGGGTATCCCACACGCCCATGCCTGTTGCATAGCCGCGCGTTACATCAAGCTTACCTTGTTCATTAAAACTAAGTAGCGGATGTGGGTAATCCATTACTGAGGCTCTATCCCCTACCGATGCTGCAAAGTTATGAGAAATACCTAACGTGTGGCCAATTTCATGTGCGCTTAATTGGCGAATACGATCAAGCGCCATTGCTTGCAAGTTTTTAGCAACTTCATTGCCTTTTAAATAAGGAGCAGCGAGTGCTTCGGCTATTAAAATATCTTGGCGAACACGCAATGAGCCAAGTGTTACGTGCCCTTTAAGTATTTCACCTGTACGTGGGTCGATTACCGAACTACCGTATGACCAACCACGCGTTGCACGGTGTACCCATTGAATGACGTTGTAACGAATATCCATAGGGTCGGCGCTACTTGGCAGCACTTTTACTATAAATGCATTTTTATATCCTGCCGCCGTAAATGCGTCGTTCCACCACTTTCCACCTTCAAGCAAAGCGCTTTTAACGGGCTCTGGAACGCCAGGATCAAGGTAATAAACAATTGGTTTAACAGGCTCACTAATAGGTAAACTTGAATCCTTTTTAGTTAAACGATGGCGCGGTATATAACGCACGTACAGTGACTCACCAAGCGGCGCTGCGTAATCTTTATGTTCTATACTCCAAAAACCTGATTGCGGATTAAACTTGCGCGGCGTGTAGTTATCATCTGGTAATTGAATAAGTGAATGATGCATATGAACAGTAAGCGCATAAGGGTCAGCACTTACTTGGCGAACAAATTCACCTGGTTTTGTGCCTTTAAATGTAAGTACAGCTTCAAGCTCGGTGTTTTTTACAAATGCTTTTGAGCGATTCATATAAACGGCACTACGTGATTCATCAAGGCTAAAGTTGCCTTGCTTTCGTGCAGCAAGCGTCCGGCTTACGCCGTGTACATCACTTAATAAGTAAGGCGTGTAATCAATAAGTGCTGTGACTTTATCTTCTGCGACTACTTTAAAACCAGCAAGTATACTTGATGCAAACGCTTCTTTAATACTTTGCTGTTCGGCCTTGTTACTTGTGTTGGCACGATAGTAAGTATTTACAGCGCGTAACATTACTTTGTCGCCAAAACGCTCAAACTGCACAAGGTGAGTATTACCAAGCTGACCTCTATCAAGACCTATGTCGTTAGAGCCAATACCGTAAGGCAAGCTTTGCTGCAGTAAAAATTGCTGTTCAAACTTATCAACTTTTAAATATACTTTCCCGTTTTGGGTATCGTAAAAAAACGAATAATAGCCCGGAAAATGATTCATTTGCGTAGTAAATTCATCAATTGACTTAATTGCTGCGTGCGCTTGAGTTATGATAGAGCACAGCACAGTAAAGAATATGTAACTTAGTAGTGGTATTTTTTTCATAATCTTATCTTTGTTATTTGTGTTTTAAGTACGATTAGGTGGTCCCATTATAGGGTGCTATTTAAACAATACAGTTATTTAAGACGAATTTCAGCGCTCTAAGCTAATCTCTCTCACATTATGATTGGTTTTAACACGTTATCAGGAAAATAGAATGCGTAGACTCCCCCCAGTATTACTTGAAGATGGTTGTTCAAGAGAACTTTTATCATTAATTCGAACAATTTTAGCGGCATGTAAAGAGATTTCATTTCGCGTTGGTCAAGGCGCGCTTTCTGGCGTATTAGGCTCAACCCTTGATGAAAACATTCAAGGTGAAACTCAAAAAAAGCTCGATGTATTATCTAATCAGCTGTTAAAAGATATTTTACTGGAATCAGGTACGGTTAAAGCAATCGCCTCTGAAGAAGAAGACTACACAGTAGCAGGTAACCCAGACGCTAAATTTATAGTGGCATTTGATCCATTAGATGGCTCGTCAAATACCGATATTAACTCACTTGTGGGTACTATATTTTCTATTATGGAAGCGCCTGAAGGCTCTGACGCTGCTGATCAAAGCATATTTATGCAGCCCGGCCATAAGCAAGTTGCTGCAGGTTACGTACTTTACGGCCCGTCAACAATGCTTGCGCTGACTACAGGTAAAGGCACGCGCATGTTTACCCTTGATAAAACACAAGGCAGCTTTTTACTTACACAAGATTTTGCCGAAATCCCTGCTGATACAAACGAATTTGCCATTAATACGTCTAACCAACGCCATTGGCAGCCAGCTATGCAAAACTATATCAATGATTTGCTAGCAGGCGATACAGGCCCGCGCGCTAAAAACTTTAATATGCGCTGGATTGCAGCAATGGTGGGCGATGTGCATCGTGTACTTAGCCGTGGTGGTTTATTTACTTACCCTAGTGACACTAAAGATCCTAAAAAGCCAAATAAATTACGCCTACTTTACGAAGCAAATCCAATGGCTATGTTAGTAGAGCAAGCTGGCGGTATCGCATCAACCGGTACCGAGCGTATTATGGATATTCAGCCTGATGCAATCCACCAGCGTGTAGCCGTTATTTTAGGTTCTAAAAACGAAGTCGAAACGTGCTTGGGATATCATAAATAATCGCTTAAAACGATTGTCTTCAATTTAAAAAACCGCATTCAATTGAAATGCGGTTTTTTTGTAGGTGAGGTTTTACACCTCGCTTTTTAACCACCAAAGCCACGTTACATGAGCGCGAAATAAATTCGCACCTACAGGGATACATATATTGTAGGTGAAGTTTTACACCTCACTTTTTAAACACCAAGCCACGTTACATGAGCGCGAAGTAAATTCGCACCTACAGGGTTGCACATATTGTAGGTGAGGTTTTACACCTCGCTTTTTAAACTTTTACTAACGCAACTATTTGAGCAAGCTTTTGATGATTAAGCTCTCCCATTTGCTCACTATTACTTAGCGCATAAATAAAACCTTCATGCTCTGCACAATCAATGTCATCTCGCGATTCAATTACGTTTGCCCAAAGCTCTAAATCATCCAAGTCTATTTCGTTACTTAAACAGCGCTTAAGTACATCAATTAAAACCTCGGTTGAGAGAGTATAATGAGTTTTATTGCTATCAGCAGGGCTTGAAACGATAACCGATATAGCTTCATCCCTTTGCTCACCAAATGTAATAAATTCAGCTAATGCTTTTTGTGTATTCATAATATTTGTTATTCTTGGCTCACTGTTACTAAAAAGAATTATAATGACTCAACTTAACTGCACTCAATGCCACAGTACTCTAACGTGTAATGTAGACGATATATCAGCGTGTTGGTGCAATGAGCTGCCGGCTATTTTACCGCTTGATATCACAGCAACAAGTTGTTTATGCCGCAAGTGCACGCTTAATAAAATAAATACTTTTTTAGAGGGTGTTTATACACAACCTATTAAAACCCAAATAGACTTTGCAAAACAATTTAGAGGTAACGAAAATTTAATTGAAGGGCTCGACTACACCATACAAAGTGGTTACATGATATTTAGTAAGTGGTTTTTTTTAAAGCGTGGTTCGTGCTGCAAAAATGGTTGTAAAAATTGCCCTTATGGTTTTAGAAAATAAAAACCATTTAATACAAATACGAGCAAACATTGGTTTTTACCTTCTCATTTACTTCTCTTTCACTTCTCCTTGTGAATAATATTTTTAAGTACTGTTATTCACAAAGAGGTTTAGAGGCGCTGCGCTTTTAACGTGAGCAAGCTTTACATATCCAACACGTCTACTTTTCTCCCGTGGCGATGGGCAATGAATCACTTGCGCCCCACTCACTCCACGAGCCATCAAAAACACTTAAATTACTGTAACCACACTCGGTAGCAAATAACGCTAAAACACAGGCTGTAATACCTGAGCCACAGCTAAATTGTAGCTGCTGCGCATCATCAACCACGTCATTAAATATCGCTTTAATTTCAGTAAGTGGTTTTGCTTCACCTTTATTAAGTAAATTCATAAAAGGCAACGAGCGACTATTTGGGATATGCCCACTACGCATACCTTTTCGGGGTTCACTTTCTTCGCCTGTAAAACGTTTATAAGCACGTGCATCTAGCAACACAGTGTTAGGCTCATCGATTGCGTCAACCACTTGTTGGTTATTAATAAAATACTCAGGATTATAGTTTGCCGTAAAATCACCTTTACCTAATACTTCACTATAACCTTGTTGTATGGCGTAACCGCACTCTAACCACTTTTTAAGGCCACCACTGAGTACTTTAACATTGTGATGCCCCATAGCTTTAAACATCCACCACGCTCTTGCTGCGCTAAATAAACCGCCATCTTCGTATACAACTATAAACGAGTCGTTATTTACACCTGCATTTTGCATCACGTGGGCAAACTGCTGCTCACTGCATACCGTACTTGGTAAGGGATTTGATCTATCGGCCAATTCGTTTTTTATGTCAAAACGTTTAGCGTTAGGCAGCATTGCTTGCGGCGAATAAGTACCCAAAACCCCTGGGCGCAGCATACCTGCATCAAATACCACTAATGCAGGATTATTAAGTTGCTCGTGTAATTGCTGACAGCTAATTAGGTTTTTCACTACAGCTCCTTATTACCATGATACTTAGCAAACTCGTCATTACCCGTAAAACGCGCTTCAATCGCTTTAATATGCTTATCTTCAGTGTGTTTCCATACGCCAGGAATACAATATACGTGTTCAATAAAGCTAAAAAATTTATCCTTTAATAATGCATTTGGTTGCCAGCCCTGCACTACTTCGTTCATATTTGCTGCTAGCTGCTCAGCAGTGCTTGCATGCTTTACCAAACCCTCAATGTTGTAACAGGCTTGGCCAAGAGTTAAAACACGTTTATTTAGCAGCAATGCTTCTAAGCCGACCGTTGAATTAATCGTTAATACGGCTTCAGCGCACTTAATCAAATCACTTGTTTGATTTCCATTAGCAAAAATTGCAATCGGATCTTTTTCATAAAGATGAGCGTAATGTTTATGCCACGACGGATGCTCTTTAAAAACCACTTTTAAACTTGGATCGTTTAAGCTTTTGACCGCTTTAATCACCTCGTCGTAAAACATGTCCATAGAGTTTATCCACGGAGAAAAGCTAGCTAATTGAGTATCATGAGGTACTTGAAAAGGCGCAAATATATAGCGTTCTGGCACATCGGCGCATTCAAATTCACAGCGCTTTTTATGATCAGCTCTTGGAATTAAATCCGGCGCACAAAAATTTAGCTTATTTTGTGGGTCAAAATTTAGGTAAAAAGAAGGGTCACGGCTTAACGACGCATTATAGTTAATACCATTAGGGTCTAAACTGCTTGTACCGGGTAGTAAACCATTTTCATAATAAAACTGCTTAACACCTAATGCTTTTGCAGCCATAGCAACGGTCGTATTTGGAAGTTTATTGCCGTTCCAAATAACAATGCAGTCAGGATTAGTCTCGGTTAATAAGGCTAAATACTTAGCGTATCGTAATCGTTCAAATAAAACTAACCCAGCACTGTAAACAGCAGTAATAATAGGACTATTCCAGATAGCATTACGTGCTCTTTTGCGTTTTAGCTGAGAGTTAACTACATCAGTAAAATTAACTTGAAACGCATCTTTTAAATACTTAACAGCAGAAAGCTCAGGGGCTCCCATGATATGTAATTGGCAATCCATCGACAATTTTTTGATTATTTTTCTATAGTATTTTGCGTGTACATTTTTGCGAGAGATAAATAGGTAAGCCATACAAGCTATATTTGCCAATTATTGTTTTTATGAAATAATTCTAAGTGGACAATGACATCAAAGCAAGGTTCCCTTTACTTAATAATTACTTTAAAGCCTTTATGGCTACATTTTTATAATTTCACCACGAAGTGGTGCCATTCTAGAGAGAATATCGTTTTGCAAACTATGGCTAATGTTCTGCTCATTCATTGCATTTATAAGTAAATCAACCACATGATTAAAGTCTTTCTCTGTAATATGCATACCTGTATGGATTGCTACCATAGAGTCGCCATCGTATGTACATGGGCCTTCTACTAACATACACATATGAGTAATAAACCCTTGGCGAAAGTACGCTATATTGCTGTGTTCAAAGTAATGAATTATCTGCTCGTCATTACCTATTTGATAGATAAAGCTATCAACAATTCTGCCTATCCCCGCTTTACCATCGAGCTTTTGATAAAGCGATAATTGTGTTGAGCTAGCACAACTACAAAGCAATCCTACGCATACTATAAAAATACCAACGCTTTTCATTACCAATACCCTGTTACCGATAAATACCAACCTGTTTGATCGTCAGCCCCTGCAATGCTTCCTAAATCAAGGTAAGCCGCTGTCACACTTACGTGCTTATTAGGCATCCATGCTACAAATAAGTCTTTCCAATCTTGTTCGCCTAAGTTTAAGTTATTTGATTTTTGACGATACTCAACACCTACGGCTACTTCACGACTAAAAAATAGTGCTGTGCTGCCTTCAAATAGCACTTTACCACTACCATTTTCTCCACCGTAGCCAAGCAAACCAAGTTGATTAGCTTCGCTGTATCGTGTAGTTACGTTCCAAAACCAGTTATAACCAGCAATGGCCCCTAAATGTAATTTACTAGCAGCGAGGTAGTAGTCAGTGCCGCTAGTATCTTCTGCGCCTACAAGTGTTGCAATACTGCCATCATCCAGTGATTTATGCTGAATACCTAAGCTAAGTTGTGGCCAATCACTGTAAACAATATCACCATATAAACGTATTTTAGCACCTGTAATTGATTGCTCTATTTCAGCATCAAGTGCTGGTACATCAAAGCGCTGTTGGGCATAACTGAGCTCAACACGATTAAATAAATTAAGTTGTGCACCACATACGTCAAGTGTGTAGTCAGTTACATCTGCGCGGCTACAAAAGCCATTTACCGAAAATTCATCATCACTTGCGTACCCAGCAAGTTGTGCCCACGGTACAATACCGCCGCCGCCACTGCCTTCAATTTGAGAAACTCCCGGCGTAGCTAGCAGTTTTCCATTGCTTGCAATGCTCGGTACACTAATTATTAAAAACAAACTTGCTAATAAGTATTTAATTTTTTTCATAGTATTCCTCCAGCCATTCTTCTAATAGTTCTGCTTTTAAAGGCCTACTTAAGTAATAGCCTTGTGCATGGTCACACTGCATACCTCTAAGTAAATTTAATGAGCCAAGTGTTTCAACCCCCTCAGCTACAACCGAGAAACCTAGCTGATGCCCCAACGTAATTGATGATTGCACTATAAATTGATCTTTTTGCGATTCATCAAGTTTTAGGATAAAGCACTTATCTAGCTTAAGCTCATCAATCGGTAACATTTTTAATCGACCAAGTGATGTTTGCCCTACACCATAATCATCTAATGATATTTTAACGCCAATTGCCTTTAGGTTTTCGAGCGCTTTAATACCTTTTTCTTCGTTTTCGATCATATCGCGCTCAGTAAGCTCAATAGTAATCAGCTTAGGATCTACTTTGTACTTTTTAAGCGTACGAACTAATGCAGCATGAAAGCCCGGAAATGCTATATCTTGCGCAGATACATTTATTGCAGCCTGTAAGTTTATATTTTTAGACTGCCAATCCGCTACTTGTGCTACAACCGTATTAACAACCCACCCTGTAAGCTCAACAATAAGGCCCGACTGCTCAGCTAAGTCAATAAACAGTTCAGGATTAACCCAACTACCATCTTTTCGCTGCCAGCGAATAAGCGACTCAACTTTATCTATTTTTTGCGTTTTCATGTGTAATTTTGGCTGATAGGTCATAAATAGCTGACCATCATCATCACTAATTGCCTGCTTTAATTCATCAAGCATTATTAAGCGCTCTAAGTGCGCCTCGTCTTCACCATTTTGATAATAATGTATGCTCTCTTGTGTGTTTGCAGCACTTTCAACAGCAATTAGCACGCGGCGCATTAAGTCATCACTTGCAATTCCTTGCGTAGGATACTGCACAATGCCCGCACTAAAGCGTAAGTTAATTTTTAGTTTTTGAATGGTGTAGCACGCTTGTAATTGTGCCATTAAGCCAACAATACCGCTTTTGTGTTCGCGCGCTGCCGCAGTCGGAAACACAGTTAAAAACTCATCCCCGCCAATACGAGCATGAAAGCCCCCTAACTCATCCGAAAACTCACTTATTCTGCAAGCAACCGCCTTTAGGCAGTCATCACCAATGCGCGGACCGAGCTTATCGTTTATATGGCGAAGACCCTTTATGTCTATTGCAACGAGCGTGTACTCGGCTGATGAATCTAACTCATCATCAAGCACCTCAAGCATGGCTGAGCGGTTATAAAAGCCTGTTAAGGAGTCGTGTCTGGCTTGAAAGCTAATTTGTTGCTCGCGCTGATTAATATCATTACCCATGCTATCAAACGCTGCGACTAGCGTGTCTATTTCGGTACTTTGCCTTCGCCCTTTAAATTCAAAAGCATAATTACCTTGTGCAAATTGCCTTGCTATTACAGCTAGTTGAGTAAGTGGCGTAGTTAAATTATTTGCAAATATGCTGCTCGTAATAACACCTACAAACATAGTTAAAATAGCTAAAATAATAAGTGTAAAAAGAAGTTTTTCGAAGTCACTATAACTTTGTGTTAAATCGGCGCTCAGTAAAATAATTATAGGATGGGTCAACAACGACGGTAAATCTATATCTCGGTTACGATACACCAAATACTCACCAAAAAAACGCGAAGTGGTTACGGTACTAAAATAGCTAACAGGTTCAAATTGCTCAGGGCGATTAGCTAATGAACTAATAACAATATCGTCAGCGCTACCTATAAAGCTCACATCCATGCCTGTTAAGCTTTTTAGTTCATGGGCTACATTGTCATCAATTTTAAAGCCCACCAAACTATAGGCCACTGTACGTGGCGCTCTTACGGGTAATAAAATAATTTGGTAAAGCTCGTTATTAAGCACCACAAAACTAGACTCTTCTGGCGCACTTAAAAGCTCTTCCATTAACGGCTTTAAGTTATGTGCAAAAGCGTCTTCGTCAGTATTGGCGGAAATAAGCCTACCCGATAAATCAAGTAGCAGCATTAATTCGGCATCAATACGCTGACTATGATTAAACAACACACTGCTTATTGTCCCGGCATCTCGCGTTGCTACAGCTTGCTTAAAACCAAAGTCGGAGGTGAGTACTTTCGCAGCAGTTAGTAGTAGGCTTTCTTTTGATTTTAAATATTGCTTATAAACATTTTGCGCTACGGTAATGTCTTGATTTACTTTTTCTTCTTGAAACTTACTCGTAGACCACCAAAAACTAAACAAGCTGACCATAGTGGTTAATAACACTAAGCCAACACATAAAATGGTTATGCGATTTCGTAAACTATTAGTCATTACCAGCCTTAAACTTACTACCAAAAGTATTTCTAGGTGCTGGGGTCGATGTGTTTACTGTTATCTGTAACTTTTTTTGAGAATTGATTGTTATAATTTTTTTATTCTCCAATGGCGCTGTTTGTAAAGGGTGCCACACACTCACTTGTGCAGGCAGTATATTAATAGGCAAACTAACATAGCCTTTTTTATCTGTTTTATATACGGATTCACTACTCGCTACATAGATATAGCCAACCATAGAGTCATGAATATTACACCCTAAAACAACAACCCCTTGTTGCTCAAACGTAATGGGCTCTTTTGGTTGGCCTGAATATAATCTTAGTTGAAAAGGCTTAGCTTGTGAAAAAGAATAAACATGATGGCGAATATTATCGCTGTTAGGAAAATTAACTTTTTGACCCTGTTGTACAACTAATAATTCGGGTAAAAACTGCTTATGGACTTGATCCATTATAGCAATGGGCAAATTTGATGGTGTGGCTTGTTTACCAGCAATATTAAGCTCAACCACTGCACCTGATAACTTTTGGCCGTGTTGATCTTCTATTACTAATTCAATATTCGCACTTAAAGCAAACTGACTAAAAAACAAACCTATAGCTAAAAAGTAATGACTTTTAGCAAACTTTTGCAATGCCCGTTCAAACATAACAATACCTAAACATTAATGTTAGGTTAAGTTAATTAGAGACGAGCGCTAATTGCAAGAATTATAGCCCAGTAACTAAAAATAAAGACTTAGTTACTGGCTTTATTAGCACTTAAGTGCTGTTATTTAACAATTAATCCGTAATCGTTATCTAAAATAGTAATAACTTCTTGGCGAGGATCTTCAGGGATTACGATATCTCTGCCAACAATTTTACTCGCTATGCCAACATAGGTATTTGACACTTCAAGCATTACTGATTCTGGTAAAATATAATCTTTAGCTAACTGCTCACGCTCACTCATGCGATCTTTATTTAATAATACGTCACTCTCTGGCACATTATTAATAAGCAATTGTCGAAAACCCTCTTTAGAATTTTCAACAATTTTACCGCCTTTGTAAGCTGCTTCATCCCAAATACGTGACGAATCAGGCGTGCCTACTTCATCAATATATATAAGCTGTTGCGCGCCATTTAAATCCTCTACATAACCAAACTCAAATTTAGTATCTACAAAAATTTGGTCAAGCTTAGCTAGTTCATCACTAATTAATTTAAAACCTTCAACTAACAGTTTTTCGTATTTAGTTACATCATCTGCCGATTTAAAGTTAAATACGTCTAAGTTATTAGTAATATTAGCGCGAGTAATATTTACATCATCAACAGGTGGAATATCAGCAACGCCTTCAATAATACCTTTTGTTGACGGCGTAATTAAAACGTTATCAAGCTTTTGGTTCGCTTTTAAACCCTCTGGTAATTCAATACCACAAAAGTTACGTATGCCTTTAGCGTAGTCACGCCACATGCTACCCGTAATATATTGGCGAGCAATTGCCTCTACTTTTACTGTACTGGCTTTGCGTACAATCCACACATACGGATGCGGAATATCAACAATATGATTACCCGCAAGGCCTGCTTTATCAAATAACTTAAACCAATGGGCTGCCACTGAGTTTAACGCTATACCTTTACCTGGTACGCCATTTAAGCCATTTTCACCTTGCCAAATGCAATCAAATGCAGAAATTCGGTCTGAAATAACCATAATCGCAAGCTCAGTACCTGTCGGTACTTGGTAGCCTTTGTCTTTAATTAATCGTGCGCTGTCTTCATCAGTTAACCAATAAACCGAACGAACTTTACCGCTGTGTACTTCACCTTTGGTACGAATGGGTAAATCATCGTTTACGTCTAAAACTTTATAGCTAGTCATGCTATCTCCGGGGTTAGGGATGCTCTTTGAGCAAAGTATGGTATGGGGTTATATGGATTGTATAATAATCTAGCCGACCTCAAAGCTCAATCGGATGCTTAAAACAAATAAAGGCATATATTTATAAGCGAGTCGCAATGGGGTAAACTTAATGTGCCAACCAGCCTGAGGAGATAGCTTGAACTACTTAACTGCCACTAAAAATAAAAAATACTTAATGTATATTTCTCAGAATTATTCATACGCTATCTTGAGACCTTTGCAGGCTGCAGTACTAGCTAATGGTGGCGAAGTGCGCTGGTTTTTAGCGGGTAACGAAGTAAACCCCGATTTTTTAACCACAAACGAGCAGCGTTTACATACCATAAAAGATGTTAAAAGCTGGGCTCCAAACATTACATTTATACCGGGCAATATAATTCCTAATTTTATTCCTGGTAAAAAAGTGGCTGTATTTCACGGGTTCAATTCAGGAAAATTAAATCGGAAAGGGCAAGAGGATCACTTTAACATTCGTGGTTGTTACGATTTATATTGTACGCAAGGCCCAAATACAACAACCCGATTTAAAGAGCTAGCTAAGCAGCATGGTTTCTTTAAAGTAACTGAAACTGGCTGGCCAACACTCGATCCACTTTTTAGTAATACTTCAAATAATCCTTATGTAAGCGACGACCCTCGCCCTACTTTACTTATATGCTCTACTTTCTCACGAAAGCTGTCACTTGCTCCTAAATTATATGAGCAAATAAAACATTTTAGTGAACAAGGTAAGTGGCGTATTTTGATGCAGTTTCATCCTAAAATGCCTGCCGAATGGGTTAATAAATATAAAGCGCTGAGTAACGAAAATCTAACATTTATTGAAACCGATAACGTTTTGCCGTTACTGCAAGCTGCCGATGTTATGCTGTGCGATACATCGTCAGTTCTTTTAATGTTTTTACTACTACGTAAACCGGTAGTCACGTTTTGTAATCAAAAACCACTTCCTCATTTACTTGATATTACCGACGCAGATGAAGTAGAAGCAGCTATTGAACACGCGCTTACTAAACCTAGTGATTTAATGCAAAATATTAAAAGCTATTGCCAGGAACTTCATCCATACACCGATGGCCAATCTAGCCAGCGCGTATTAAATGCAGCTAATGAATTTTTACAAAGTAACGATAAACTAAAACCCAAGCCACTAAATATAATAAGACAGCTAAAAATGCGCAAAGATCTAAACTACTGGGGTTGGTAACAAGATAATGATCAACCTAAAAAACGTAACTTTTAAGTGGCATAAAAGCGATAGCACACCCACGCTCAACATAAAAGAGTTAGTTATAGAAAAAGGTGAGCATATTTTTTTACACGGTGCTAGTGGCTCAGGTAAATCGACATTGTTAGCTATTCTTGCTGGTATTAATACAGCCACCAGCGGTGAGGTATCAATTTTAGACCAAAACCTAACTACATTAAGCAATACTACCCGTGATGTTTTTAGAGCGGATCACATTGGCTACATTTTTCAAAACTTTAACTTGCTTCCTTATTTAACTCCTATTGAAAATATAACGCTTGGGTGTGAGTTTTCAAAAAGTCGAAAACAAAAAATATTAAAGCAATCATCAAATAAAAACTCTGCCTTACAAAAAGAAGCGATGCGGTTATTAAATGCTTTAGGCCTTACTGCGCAGTATCACCATAAAGATGTAGCGACATTGAGTATTGGACAGCAACAGCGCGTTGCTGCAGCTCGCGCATTTATAGGCAGCCCTGAATTAATAATTGCTGATGAGCCCACATCTGCACTCGATACAAATAACCGTGAGAGCTTTATAAAGCTACTGTTTGAACAAGCAAAGTTATCTAATAGTACGCTGGTATTTGTGAGCCACGATGAAACACTAAAGCCTTTATTTGACCGCTCCATTGACCTTATAAGCTTGCAGGAACAAGTATGATTCTCGCTAAACTTGCTTACAAAAGCTTATTAAACCGCCGCGCAAGTGTACTGCTTACATTATTTACTATCGCAATTAGTGTAATGTTACTTTTAAGTATTGAGCGTGTACGAATTGATGCTAAAAGTAGTTTTAGTAATACTATTTCGGGCACTGATTTAATTGTTGGTGCGCGTACCGGCGACATACAGTTGCTGCTTTCGTCAGTATTTAGAATTGGCCATACTAATAACGGCGTAAGCTGGAAAAGTTATGAATACATAACAAGTCAGCGAGGCGTAAAATGGAGCATACCTATAAGCCTAGGCGACAGCCATAAAGGTCAAGCGGTACTAGGCACAACACTTGATTACTTTAGCCATTATCGCTTTGCAAAAAAACAAAACTTAACCTTTAACAAAGGCCACCCTTTTGCTGCAATTAACGAAGTGGTGCTAGGTAGTGAAGTTGCAAATAAATTAGGTTATAAACTTAACGACTCTATTGTTATATCGCACGGTATGGGGAACACCAGTTTTCATCATCATTACGATAACCCATTTAAAGTCGTCGGTATTTTAAACCCTACTGGCACGCCTGTTGATAAAACGCTGCATATTCCTTTGGCTGCAATCGATTTAATTCACGGCGGTAAAGCGAGCCTTGAGCATGAGCATGACGACCTAGTTGGGCATCCAAAACAAATTACAGCATTTTTAATGGGATTCAAATCGCCTTTATACACGCTACAAATTAGGCGCAATATAAATCAATATAAGCCAGAAGCCCTGCTTGGGATTATGCCAACCGTAACACTTAAAGAGTTATGGGAAATGCTCGCCATAGTAGAAAAAATACTTTTGCTATTCTCAGCTGTTGTCGTGTTAATTAGCCTACTTGGCATGCTAACGACATTGCTCGCAAATTTAAGTCAGCGTCGTCGCGAACTTGCTATATTACGTTCGGTAGGCGCTCGCCCTTGGCATTTATTTACACTAATAAGTATTGAGTCACTACTGACCACTTTACTTGGTTGCCTAGCAGGTAGTGTGCTTTACTATTTAGCTATTTTTTCAGCCGGCGGTTACTTACAAAGCCATGCCGGTATAAGCGTAAATATCACAATACTCTCTTACTATGAACTGGGCTTAATCGGCGTTATTATGGTAGCCGGTTTTATTATTGGCTTAATACCCGCTACTCGCGCTTATTTTTATTCACTCAGCGATGGTATGAGTATAAAAGCATAATTTTTAGGGATTTTATGACATTTTTTAAAACAGCTTTTCAGTACATTGCTGCTATTGGCTTATTATTTATAAGCGTAGCGAGTTATGCTAATCCACCAAAAGAAATTTTTTGGGAAGACTTAATCCCTAAAAACCACGTGCAAATAGACACTCAAGCACAAGCTAATCACGAAGGTAGTGATCAAAACTGGGTGCAACCCGATTTAGATGCTCCAGTGGTAAAGGCACTTGATGGCCAATCGGTGAGTTTGCCTGGTTTTGTTGTGCCACTTGAGGGCGATAGCGAAGTAATTACCGAGTTTTTACTCGTTCCTTATTTTGGCGCCTGTATACACGTACCACCACCACCGCCAAATCAAATAGTCCATGTAACAATTAAAGGTGGAGTACCAATAGATAGCCTATACGACGCAATTGTTGTAACTGGAATAATAAGTACACAAACGTGGTCGGGCGAAATCGCGCAGGTAGGATATAAAATGAAAGCGGTCGGTGTAGCACCGTTTGAGCTTTAAAATTAAGGGCCCGCTTTTAAAGCTGGCCCTTAAATCTCATTAAATTTAGAATCGATAAAATTTACATAACTAAATATTCAAATAACTAGATAACTAGATAACTACTTTTGGCAATTTGAGCAAAAAATAGTACTGCGCTGCCCCAATCTAATTTCTTCTAATTCGTTTTCACACGTCATACATGGCTTGCCTTTGCGCCCATATACTAATAACTCTTGAGCAAAATACCCTGGTTTACCATCACTTTGTGCAAAGTCTTTAAGCGTTGTACCACCTTGTATTATAGCCGCAGCAAGCGTGTCCTTTATAATAGGGATAAGTGCTTGATAACGTTTGAGCGATACTTTTCCCGCTTCTCGCTTTGGATGTATACCCGCTTTAAATAACGATTCATTCGCGTAAATATTACCAACTCCAACAACCACTGCGTTATCCATAATAAACTGCTTTACGGGTACTTTTTTATTGCGCGATTGTTCGTACACGCGTTTAGCAAAAAAGTCATCGGTAAGCGGCTCAGGGCCAAGCTTAGAGAGTAGCTTATGCACTTCACCTGGCTCTTGCCATAAGCAGCAACCAAAGCGACGAGGATCGTTTAAGCGCAGTGCTTTACCGTTGCCAAAAATAAACTCTACATGGTCATGCTTTTTAAGCGGCTCACTTTTATCTACAACACGTAAATTACCTGACATACCCAAATGTAAAATAGTGCTCCCAAGCTCACAGTGTAAAAGTAAGTATTTAGCTCGTCGTTCAATACTAGTAACAATTAGCCCTTCAAGCTGATACACGTCATCAGGCACTGGCCAGCGCATACTGGCATTGTAAATATTTACCTTAGTAACTACTTGGTTTTGTACGTGGGGAGTGATGCCCATTCGGCTCACTTCTACCTCTGGTAATTCAGGCATTAATTAGACTCACTTTATGAAAAATCAAAACTAGGAAATAACTGCTGTGCAGTTTTTAAATCGAGTGCGAGTATTCGTTGGCTACTCTTTTCGAGTAAGTAATATTGCCCATCGCCTTTATAAAGCAAATAAACCCAAGGTAAACTCTCGCCAGCCAACTCAAATGCAGCAACATATAAAGGCTCATTAGGATTAAAAACAACAGATTCGTTAACGCCCATTAACTGCGCGCTTTGCCACTGATTAATTAAATCACTAAGTTGCTGCTCAGAGGCTTGCCACACAAGCGGTATGTCTTTTTGTAGTGGGGTTGTACGCCAGCTTGTTCCTATTCGCTCAATTTTTTGATCAACAAATTGCAGTGTCAGTACAAAACTTTGCTGGGGGAGTACGGCTTGTAATGTTGGTTTATCCTCCCCTCCCAAAAGTTGCTTATGCCAGCCATTTAAGAAGAAGATCATAATCAACATCGAAAATATTATAACGTTGTTCCAACCTTTACGGCCCAGTCGCATATTAATACACCTAGTAAATTCAAGATTTTAAAGTGTAACTAAAACTTAATTGCGCTGTCTATATGTTAAAGGCCGCAGACTTTGTTAGAATATCGGCAAATTTAAAGGAGTTCCGTCAATGTCTATGTATGTAGTGGGCCATAAAATCCCAGATTCAGATTCTATTTGTGGTGCAATTGCACTGGCTTATTTAAAAAACCAAATCGATGAGCCAGCAATTCCAACTCGTCTTGGTGAAATATCACCTGAAACTCAATTTATCCTTGATAAATTTGGCTTCGAAGCACCAGAGCTTAAATTAAGCTACGCGGGTGAAGATGTGTATATTGTAGATCACACAGAAAAAACACAAGCACCCGATGATATCGACCAAGCTCGCGTTGTTGGCGTGGTAGATCACCACAAATTAGGTGACTTAACATCATCTACTCCGCTTGAATGTTGGATTCGTCCTGTTGGTTGTTCAAACACCATTATTAAAATGATGTACGACTTCTACAGCGTAGAAATCCCTAAAGACATCGCGGGTATTATGATGTGTGCAATTTTAAGCGACACAGTCATATTTAAATCACCAACATGTACCACTGCCGATATTAAATGTGTTGAAGCGCTAGCTGAAATTGCAGGCGTAGAAGACTTTAAAGAATTGGGTATGGATATGTTTCGCGTTAAATCTGCGGTAGAAGACACACCAGCACGTGATTTAGTAATGCGCGACTTTAAAGATTTCAACATGAACGGTAACCTAGTAGGGATTGGCCAACTAGAAGTAATCGACCTTGCTGTTTTTGACGATATTAAAGCAGACCTTGCAGCCGATATTGCTAAGCTAAAAGTTGAGGGTAATCGCCACTCTGTATTTTTACTGCTTACCGATATAATGAAAGAAGGCTCAGAAATGCTAATTGTATCTGACGATGCAAACTTAGTTGAGCAGGCTTACGGTGTAAAACCAGAGAATGATAAAGTATGGTTAGATGGTGTACTAAGCCGTAAAAAGCAAGTTGTACCACCACTACAAGATGCATTCACAAAAATATA
>NZ_PJBR01000065.1:0-28689 GCF_002863625.1 Pseudoalteromonas sp. MelDa3
AGTGATGAGTATAAGCAAAAACTACTCGAATGCTTTTTTTATATGAATGAGCTCAAAATTGAACCAACTGAGTCAAATAGAATTCATTATCTAAAATCCTGCGAACCTAAGTTTCAAACTAAACCCTAGTGCTTTTACTCGCTGACAAACACGTGCCTCAAGGTATGTTATAAATACAATCAATTAGTATTAGATAATGACTCTTAAGTAAGTGGAATTTGATGCTTTATGCGATTAAGCAGACAACCTACTTTAGAGTCTTAACTTTCAATTAATCTCTGTGAAAATGCATTTTATTAGCTCAGCTATTGTAATAGTATCATGTTGCTTATTTGATTCTCGTAAACCAAATAGAGAAATGAAGTTTTAGTGATTTATTTTAATAGCTTAGTCTATTCCTACCTAACTGTTTAGATATATATAATTTATCATCCGCGACTTTTAGTATTTCAGTTTCCCCCTTTAAGCCTCTCAACGTTGCAATTCCTGCACTGACAGTCAGGTGTTTAAAATTAGAACCACGGTGAGGGATATTCAGTGCACTAATATTCTTTATTACATCTTCGGTTACTAAAATACTTCCCTTTAAATCGGTAGATGGAAGAACTATAACAAACTCTTCTCCTCCAAAGCGAATCACGACGTCGCGAGGTCTTTTTAATGTTTTTTGTATTGTTTGTGCGACAATCTTTAGTGCTTTATCACCCTCTAGGTGGCCATATATGTCGTTAAACTGTTTGAAAAAGTCAATATCTATGAAAATGAGAGCGTAATCTTCATTCATTCTTTTTGCGTTCAGATCAACTTTTTCAATATGCGTATCAAAATAACGTCTATTGAATACTCCTGTTAAGCTATCTAAAAATACTAAATTAGTTAACTTGTCTCGTTGTAACTTAATCGTCAGATGAGTTTTCACTCGATTAAATACTGTTTTTTTTGTAAAGGGTTTTTGAATAAAATCAACTCCACCTACATCCCAACAGGTATCTTCATTTTCGTGTGATGACGTTATAAAAATAATGGGAACATTGCTAATTTCAGGAAGACTTTTAAGGTATTTACACGTTTCTATTCCGCCCATCCCATCCCATCCATGACTATATCCAGTAAAATTAAATCAGGGGTATGGTTTTCGCACCACTTTATGGCTGCTTCACCACTTTCAACAGATTCAACTTTAAAGTGGTTTGAGAGTATTCTTTTCAGTAATAGAACATTTAAAGGCTGATCTTCAACAACTAGCACTTTGGACTCGAACAACTCAATTATTAAGTTTTCATTATTACCAACGCTTTGAGTATTTAATCCCCAAATTATCTCCCTTCCTATACTCGATCTTGATACTAAAGTTGCAGTAAATCACCAGCTCTAGTTTTTGTTTTTTATCAATAACTTAAAGCGTTATAAGAGTAGAATATTGCATGATTTTAAGCAAGCACTGAAGTCATGAAATTAGTTATTTGTGACTAATCATTTGAAATTAGTTAATCCTAAAGTACAATTCAATGCTTGGCGTAATCTATATTATAGTTGACTGAATTTTGGCCTATAAGCATAATTTTATGCCTGTGGTAAAAACGACGGCTGGGCAGAATCTATTTAAAATTTTCCCTCTTGCGTATCTATATATGAAACGCAGTGCTATTTTCAACTAAGGTTACTATATTAGAATTAAATTACATTTAAAAATAAGCTTGATTTGTATGATATTTTTGGAGGGCTTAACCTTGACTGATAATTTTAAAATACTGGATGATTTAACTAAAGAAATAAATGAAGGGGCTGGTTACCACAATTTACCAATAGAGCTTTTAATGACTCCTGATTTTATTAAAACACACTCTTGCTTCACTGATTTTGAATGCCTATTGCTTTCAAGTCGCTTGAAAGATAAATACTCGACTAATTCAGACTTGTATTCTAGTGCTGAATGGGAGCTTTTTATTAGTAAAAATACAAACGTCAATTCATGGAGAGAGTTGCGAATTAAAGCTGCTATCATATATGTAAAATCAAGATTACCTCATCAGTTATAATTTCCAGAGCAAAGATACTTACTTAAAAATACCACTCTATAACCAGCCTTCGAAATCCTTTTCCATTTTCATTGCTAGTTGATTGAATTTTGGACATGTCAATGATGCACCTTAGATGTGGAATGTCTTTATATTTTAGTGATATACATTTCAATATTTAAAGAGCACATCTATACTGTTTTGCATGTGCTTATACAAAAGTATTGGGAATGAATGTGCCTGGTAATATAAAAAATTTAGAATCAGAAAACAGGAAGCTAAAACAAACTATTGTTGAACTATCTGGGGTTTTGTGCCCATTTCAGCGAAAAGTCCAATGTTCGCCTAAAGCCCTTGATACACATAGCCTACAGCGATGTTGTACGTAAATAAGGGTTGTCCACTTAGAGGAACCAACCACTAGACGTAGTGTTTACCTGCTCTTAATTTTTTTGTAAGTAGCGGTTTAGGGGTTTTGAGCAATTGTGACTATTCGCAAGAAAAAGTAACACACACAAATAAATCAATACTGGTACAAGATTTTCTTGTGGCGCAAAGGCGCGCATAATGAAAATAGGTGAACTGGCAAAGCTGTCAGGCTGTTCCATTCAAACTATTTATTATTACGAAAAAGAGCAATTGTTATTTGCTGTTGAGTACAGTAAAAGTGATTTTTCTTATATAACAAACCATTCAGTAGTATTTATTAATTAAAAGATTTACGTAAAGAGTTAAAAACACTCAGTAAAAGTTGTTCAGAAGATAAAGCCGTGAATGAATGTGGTATTTTGCAAAACATAGCGGCCTATTATCCTAATTCAAGCTCAGTTAAACATAGCTAGTTGAACCATGGCTTGAGTTATAATTGATTAATTTTGAACATTACTTTTTAGCTTTAATTTGCTGCTATAAAAATAAACAACAAAAAAAACAATAACGGCGATTTGTGCTAACAGCCCTTGCCATGTTGAACCAATCCCAATCCAGCTGACCTCTATTTGAATGGGTAAAGGAGAAATTGTTAACATCGCCGCTTCTTGTAAAGCAGATATTGCTTTACCCATTAAAATAAAGGCTAAGGCTAATAATAAATAAGTCGTTGCTGAGAAAAATTTAGCGAGAGGCAACTTCACTGAATATTTCAATAAAGCCCATGCAACAATTGCCAATATAATACAGCCGACAATAAAGCCACTTACAACAACTGAATATTGAACAGAAGACGCTTGTGTTAATAATGATTGGTAGAACAGAACCGTTTCAAATATTTCTTTGTAAACGGCAATAAACGATAATGACGTTAGCCCCCAAAGTGTACCTGCTTCTATATGACTATTAACATGTTTTTGAATATAATTATTCCATTGCTGGGCGTTGGTTTTGCTATGCATCCAGATACCCACATATAACAACATAATTGCGGCAATAAATGATGCAACGCCTTCCATGACTTCTCGACTCGCACCACTAATGCTAATTAACGTCTGCGCTAGCGCCCATGTTGCAATACCCGCAACCAATGCTGTTATCCAACCAAGATGAATATATTTTAATGCGTTTTTACGTTTAGTGCGCACTAGTACGGTCATTAAAGCGATAACTACCAATAAAGCTTCAAGCCCCTTCGCGTAGTAAAATAACTAAGCTAGCACTAAACAATGCCGTGTTTGATAACGATCCTTTCGTTAAAAGTTGCTCAGCTTGGTTGAGTTGAATAAACACTTTCTCCGTAAGTTCAAAAAGTTGTGCATCGTTACCTGAGTGTCCAATAAATTGGCGTAAACCGATTAAATTTACTTCAATGCTTTTTCTTAATTGGCTATCACGTGCATCTAAGCTCTTTTCAACTAACTCAAACCCGTCTAAATAGGCACTCACGGCCAAGGTACTTGCTTCTGCGTAATTATTTTTTTTGTAGGCATTTATAGCGTTATGCAATTGGTTTTGGGCAATCGTAATTGGTTTTGGCTGTTGACTAAATAAGCTTAGAGGTTGGGCTCTTAACAATTCAATTTGTTGAAGCGTTAAATGTGTTGATTCTTTCGCTATTTGACTTGGGTTATAATGCACCCAGTCAGCCATATTAGGGTAGGCGTTAACATTAATATCACTTTTAGTCTTTTGATTATTTTTAAAAGCTAAGCTACCAACATAAAAGGCTAAAGACCAACGTTGCTGTTCTTTCAGTTGAGTAAATGCTGGCATTGCAGTGTTATCTAAGCCATTTGAAATAGCGTCAAACAATCCTAATAAAGAACGGTTTAAAGCACGATTTTTATCAGTAAAGTTTGTTGGTTTTGGGTTAAGTTGTTTTGCTAAAATTCCATTTCCTTCACCTGTAGCACCATGACAGTCGGCGCAATTAGTTTGAAATAGTGCTTGAGTATCATCTTCTGATAATAACCGTTGAGGAAATACAATTGTTGGCATTAAGCTGACTAAAGTGCTTCGTAATGTTGAAGCGAATTGTCTAATATCGGTTAATGGTGCTTTTTCTTTTACCGCTTGTTTTAAATGCTGCGCTTGCGTTAAAAGTAGAGGCTGATTTGCCACCTTAAGCATAGATATTTTATTAACAATTAATTCGGAAAATCCCTGCATTTCTTGGTATTCATCGTTATTGATTATTTTTCCCTGATTAACCGCCGCCGCATAATCAACGCCAACATATTCAACTAATTGACTTAGTTGCCTAAGTTGCACTTGTTCGTTACTTAGAGTCGTTGATGGTTGAGTAGCTAATTGTTGATTAGAGTTATGTGTATTTTTTGCATCAAGCTGGTTAGCTTTAGATAAGCTTGACTAAATGCATAAAACAAAAAGACTAACAAATAAGGTAGATGAAAAACGGCTCATCGAAATGTATTCCTAAAAAGGTCAAATGATAATTATTCTCAATTATAAACCTTGTAGTAGGTATAAGGTCAACAATATAATTAAAAAGAGGCAATAATAATTAAAGAGTCAAAAAGGAAGATCACATTTACCTTTACAAAAAAATTTAACTTTGTTATTTTACGCGCTCAATGAAAGATAGTCACAACTTAACCGTCTGTTTAGTTGTTCTGCTCATCTTCATCCTAATTATAAAAACTGTTTGGGAATGCTAAATGCTTCAACGAGTTTTAATGTATCTGTTAATAGCGCTAATTGCTTTGCAATCAGTGGATGCTATTGCCGATGCGGCAAAATTTCATCAGCCAAATACAGAGTTTACCGAAACAGACTATTTTTATAATAAAATAACAACTGAACACAACCCTACTTCTGTTAACTATGTCAGTAATACGCAAACTAACGAACAAATAAACCAAGAAAGGGGTGACCATTGTTGCTACTGTCATGGCATTAGCTGTATTGATTTAACCAATAATTCACTCGTTTTTTATACTCTGTATGGTAAAGAACAAAGCTTCTTTTTCAAACATAAATACATTTCTACACATTTATCCCCTGATTTACGTCCTCCCATCGTTTAATTCATTTTAATTTTCGAATAATCAACAACAACACAAAACCCTATTGAATTTGTGTTTCTGATAATTTTATAAATGAGTTTTAACAATGAAATTTTATCCTGTAAAACAGGCTTTAGCATTATTATGCGTGAGTCTACCTATTGCCGTGTATGCTGCACCTACGGCAACCAGTGCATCGCCTTCATGGCTAACGCAACAAATAAATAAAAACCCAGAGGTGATTGCTGCAAAAGAAAATTTGAATGCAGTGTTTTCATTAACCGAAGGACAGAAAAAGGCACTTTATAATCCTGAGCTAGCTACCGATGTTTCTCGTGAAGGTCAATTTAATAACTTTACTATTGGTATAAATCAAACCATTGATTTATGGGATAAACGAGAGCAGCGTAGCAAAAAGGCTGATTTTCAATTAGTGCAAGCGAAACAAACGTTTTCTTATCTGATGCAGAAAAAAACTGCTGAAGCTTTACAAGCGTTAGTAAACTACCAAAAGGCACAAATGCAAGCCAAAATTGCTCGCGAGAAAGAGCAACAATTAGATACCTTGCTCAACTTAGTTGCTAAGCGTCAACAAGCGGGTGATGTTAGTCAAGTTGATGCAGAACTTACTTCTTTAAGCTTATCGCAAACCTTAAATACTAGCGCCCAAGCACAAGTACAATTAGCTAACGCCAAAGCGAAAGTTATTGAGTTAATGCCTGATTGGACAAGTAGCATACATATTTTACCCACCCAAGGCATTGCGATTGATCGCTATAAAAGTGATGAGCTAACCACTACGCGATGGCTACAACAACACCCGTTAGTGCAAGTGGCTAAATTACAATGGCAAATCAGTAAAAGTGATGCTTCTCAAGCATTACTTGCGACTAAAGCCGATCCCACTTTTGGCGTAAACGCAGGTAAAACAGATAATGATAATACATTAGGTTTAAGTTTTTCTATGCCTTTAAACGTTCGTAATAATTTTAGTAGTGAAGCGCGTGCCGCCAATCAACAAGCCAATGCCGTTGAATCACAATTACAGTCAGTATTGCGTAAACAAAAATTTGCCATACAAGCAACTACCGAGTCGGTACTCGCTTATAAAAACCACTATCAACGCTGGCAAAAATTAATGCAAGGTCGCGATAAACGCATTGCTGATTTACTGCAAAAACAATGGCGAAGTGGTGATATAAATACCAGCGAATATTTACTTGCCTTACAACAACGCGCCGAAGGCTTGCTTGCCGGAATTGAACTACAAAGTCAGTTCAAACTTAGTCAAATAGATTGGCTATTAGCTATTGGTCAAATAGATGTTGCGTTAAAAAGCTTGAAATAAACACAAGCGAATAACTATCTCCAGCGAAGTTTTCACTCTTGTCGCTGCTTAAAAAATTTTGGAACTAAAGATGAAAAAAACTAAATTGGCGCTATTAAGTGCTTTATTAATCAATACCCAGTTATTTGCCTTACCAACTTTAGCAAACGAATTGGGTGCAAACCCTTCTAAAACACAAGAGGAAAAATCAGAAGGCACAATAGCACTTTCAAAAGCGCAATTAACGCTTGCCAATATTCAAGTTGAAGCATTACAGCCACAAACAATGACATACAGCGTGTATGCCCCGGGGGAAGTAAAGGCGAATGATTATACCAGTTATTTAGTCTCACCTCGCGTTGATTCTGTCGTAGTAAAACGTCATGTAGCACTGGGTGATCATGTAAAAAAAGGTCAAGCCCTAGTCACTTTATTTAGTGAATCAGTTGCTGATGCTCAAGCCCGAGTTCAAATAGCCAATGCTGAATGGCGACGTGTGCAAAAATTAGGACGTAAAGCCGTTGGTGATAAACGTTATATTGCCGCAAAAACTGACTACCGAGCAGATGTTGGGCGTTTGATCGCCTTTGGTTTATCACCTGAATCCATCAAAAGTTTAGATAGTGAAAATTCAAAATTAGGTGAAGTTAAATTAGGAGAATATGTACTAAATTCCATGACGTCTGGCGCAGTATTATCAGATAACTTTCGTCAAGGCCAGCGCGTTTTATCAGGCGATACCTTAATTGAACTCGCTGATGAAAGTACATTATGGGTTGAAGCTCGATTAGCGCCTAGTATGCAAATATCACTGCCCGTTGGTAATAAAGCGGTCATAAAAGTAGGCAACAAATCTTACTTAGGGCTTGTTAGTCAAAAAGCACACACCATAGACCCACAAACGCGCACTCGCACAGTTCGCTTAACCGTAGAAAATAGCAAACATCAATTACATTCAGGACTATTTGTTGATGTTTATTTTAATTTTACCACGACAGAGCAAGTACTCGCCGTACCAGAAAGTGCACTTATGCGAAGTAGTGATGGCGATTGGCAAATTTTTATTGAACAAAATGGCAGCTTTAAAGGGCAAGAAATTGAATTAGGACGAACATTCACATCGGCTAATGATAGTAGCATTGAAAAGTGGCACGAAATTAAAGGTATTGAAGCTGGTACTAACGTTGTAACCGCAGGCGCATTTTATGTTAGCGCTGAAATCGCCAAAGGCGGTTTTGACGCCCACGGCCATTAGGAGATAATTCATGTTAAATAAACTTATTGATTGGTCAGTAACCAATCGTTTACTAGTGATTCTCGCCTTGATTGCGTTGATAGCAAGTGCCGTATTTTTTATTCCGAAGTTAAATTTGGATGCATTTCCTGATGTAACTAATGTACAAGTTGCTATAAACACAGAAGCACCTGGGCTAGCAGCAGAAGAAGTAGAGCAGCTTATTACTTTTCCTATTGAAGCCGTAATGTACGCCCTACCCGATGTGGAAGAAGTACGGTCTATTTCTAAAACAGGTTTGTCGGGTATTACGGTCGTTTTTAAAGAAGGCACCGATATTTATTTTGCACGGCAATTAGTGTTTGAACGCTTGCAATCAGCCAAAGGAATGATCCCAAATGGTGTGGGCACTCCAGAAATAGGGCCAAATACTTCAGGTTTAGGGCAAGTTTATCAATATTTGCTGCTTGCTGATAAAAATTCAGGCTTTGATGTTATGGCATTACGTAGTTTAAATGATTGGGTAGTAAAGCTACTGTTAATGCCTGTTGACGGTGTTACTGACGTACTTGCCTTTGGTGGTGAAGTAAAACAATACCAAGTAAATATTAATCCTTCACGTTTACTTGCTTATAATTTAACAGAAGAAGATATTGCGACTGCACTGGAACATAATAATACCAATGCAGGTGGCTGGTACATGGATAGAGGTCAAGAACAGCTTATTATTCGTGGTGTGGGTTGGTTAAGTTCTGGCAAAAAGGGCCTACAAGAATTGGCTCAAATACCTGTTAAAACGATTGATGGCACAGTTGTACACGTATCTGATGTAGCCACCATTGAGTTTGGCAGTGAAATTCGCCAAGGCGCAGTTACCATGACCAAGCGCACTTTTGATAAACAAGGTAAAGCAAACGGTAGTGAGTTTTTAGGTGAAGTTGTCTCGGGTATCGTGTTAAAACGCATGGGTGCTAATACTAAAGTGACCATTGATGGCATTAAAGATCGTATTCCGTTAATTCAACAAGCGTTACCTAAAGGAGTTCGTTTTGAGGCTATTTATGACCAAGCTGATTTAGTTGAAAAAGCGGTTAATACAGTTGAAAAAGCGTTAGTAGAAGCTTTTGTCTTTATCGTTATTGTTTTAGTGTTATTTTTACTGAATGTACGCGCCGTTATTTTAGTGCTTATTTCAATTCCGCTTTCTGTCGGCATGGCACTTACTATTATGTCTTATAATGGCTTGTCAGCTAATTTAATGTCATTAGGTGGCTTAGCGGTTGCTATCGGTATGATGGTTGATGGCGCCGTGGTGATGATGGAAAACATCTTCAAGCACCTGTCTCATCCAGATAAACGTCATGAAAAAGGGCACAATTTTGATGCTGAGCACGACAGCAATGTTGGTTTACGTATACAAGAAGCCGCAAAAGAAGTGGCTAAACCGGTATTTTTTGCCGTCACCATAATCATGGTGGTATTTGCGCCTTTATTTAGTTTAGAAGGTGTGGAAGGTAAATTATTTCAGCCGATGGCGATTAGTATTATGATCGCAATGGCTGCATCGCTTGCAGTATCTTTGATTGTAGTACCTGCATTAGCAAGTTACTTTTTTCAGCGTGGCATAAAAGAAAGAACTAGCCCGCTAGTGACGCTATTAGAAAAAGCCTATCGAATCGCACTTAACAAAGCGATGAATGCCAAAACGTTAGTATTAACAGGCGCGGGGGCATTATTAGTTGGTGCTTTATTTTTACTTCCTCAGCTAGGCACAGAGTTTGTGCCTGAACTTGAAGAAGGCACCATTAACTTACGTGCCACTATGGCTCCTTCAACAAGCTTAGACACTGCGCTTAGCGTAGCGCCGAAACTTGAGAAAATATTAATGGAATTCCCCGAAGTCACTTATACATCAAGTCGTATAGGTCGCGCTGAAATTGGTGGTGATCCTGAGCCCGTCAGTAACATTGAAATTTATATTGGCTTAAAACCACATGAACAATGGGTAAGTGCTAAAACGAGGCAAGAATTACAAGGATTGATGGCTGAAAAATTAGAACAATTCCCTGGTTTATTACTGAATTTCTCACAGCCTATTGCAGCCCGTGTTGATGAATTATTATCGGGGGTAAAAGCACAACTCGCGATCAAGTTATTTGGACCTGATCTTGATGTTTTAGCTCAACAAGGGCAAGCGATTGTTAATGCAATTCAAACCGTTAACGGAGCGCGTGATGTTGCCATGGAACAAATAGCGGGTGAATCACAACTAGTGATAAAACCTAACCGTCAACAACTTTCACGCTATGGCTTATCGATAGGCGATGTAATGACGTTAGTGCGTGACGGTATTGGTGGCAAAGGGGTAGGACAAGTCATTAACGGTAACGAGCGTTACGACATTTATGTACGCTTAGCCAAACGTTTTCGTGAAGACAGTCAAGCCATTGCCGATTTACGCTTGCAAGCGCCTAATGGTGCTTGGGTACGTTTAGGTGATGTGGCTGATATCGCTATTGAATCTGGCCCACCACAAGTTCGCCGTGACGATGTTCAACGCCGCGTGGTTATTCAAGCCAACGTGCAAGATAGAGACATGGGCTCAGTGGTAAAAGATATTCGCCAAGCGATAAAAGATAAAGTCAATTTACCTACGGGCTACTCAGTAGATATTGGTGGCCAATTTGAAAATCAACAACGCGCACAACAACGTTTGTCTATAGTGGTTCCTCTTTCTATTGCGATGATCGCACTGCTGCTTTATTTTGCTTTTGGTAGTGTTGGTCAAGCTATGTTAATTTTAGTGAACTTACCATTGGCAATGATCGGCGGTATCGTGGCTTTATATCTGTCGGGACAATATATTTCTGTGCCTAGTTCTATCGGTTTTATTACCTTGTTTGGTGTCGCAGTACTTAATGGTGTGGTGATGGTAGAGGCCATTAATTTGCGTATTGAAGATGGCGCTAAAAATATCGCCCAAGCGGTATACGAAGGGGCTATTTCAAGACTAAGACCGGTATTAATGACCGCTATCATTGCTGCTCTTGGCTTAATTCCAATGATTTTATCAAATGGTGTTGGTTCTGAAATTCAACGTCCATTAGCCACAGTAATTGTTGGTGGTTTGGTTACGGCGACTTTCTTAACCTTATTTGTATTACCAGTGCTTTATGCTTGGTTCTCGAAAGGTAAGATTGAAGAAATGCAACGATAATCACTAAAAATCAGGCTAAATAATCTCAACTCGAGATAACAAAAAACGTAAGCTAAAGGATGTTAATAGAAATATTAATATCCTTTTTACCTTCCAATAATTAGCGTACTAAATAACCTCAACTCTGGATAACAACTTGCTTTCTAGCTGCTGATTTTTCTTACTACTGCGTTAAATTAGATTGCAATAGCTCGCTATTGACGCACTAATTTGCCTTGTATTAAGAAAACACAACAAGCTAGAACAATAAAAATTATAAATTTAAGTCTATTCAATGTGTTAGCTAATCTCTTATCCAGAGTTGAGGTTAAATAGAATGCTTAACTGACAATTATTTTAAATGGGATTGTTGTTTTTCGCTATGTTCCATTGTTTTTAACCCTTGCAAAATTCCACAATGCTCAATTACATCTTCATTTTGACATTGTTGTTGTAAATGATTTAACTGCTCTTTAAGCTCGATTAATTCCTGCAACCGCGTATCAACATGGTTAATATGCTCGTCTAATAAATAATTTACATCACTGCAATCAGCGGGTGGTTTATCCATTAAGGTTAATAAACGACGAATTTCTTCATGGCTCATTGCTAAACTTCGACAATTACGAATGAAGTTAAGACGGTATTTATGCGTTTGATTATAAAGACGATAATTGCTTTCATTACGTTCAGGCATAGGTAAAAGTCCCGACTTTTCGTAATATCGGATAGTTTCCGTTGTGCACTTCGTTACTTTCGCCAATTCGCCTATTTTCATTATTATTCACTTATTTTATTATTCCACTTGACCTTAAAGTTACTATAAGGTGTTTAATAGTGCAATAAGGTTAAATGCTGAATAAAAAGGTGACTTCACCATGAATAAAGTAATGAAAAAACAAACTCAACCAAATGATGAGGCTTCCTGCTGTGGTTCTTGCTCAAGTGTGTCACTTACCGATAACAAATTAGTAGAGCAACCTATAGATCCTGCTGTAGCCGTTGATGAAAATATTCAAACCACACAACTTCGTATTCAAGAAATGGATTGCCCGACCGAAGAAGGTCTTATTCGCAATAAATTTAAACAAAACAATCAAGTAATCGATTTACAATTTAATTTAATGCAACGTACGTTAACCGTTGTACATACAAAAGATGCTTTGCCAAATATTATCAATGCGATAAATGAACTTGGTTTTGATGCCAAAATAATCACTGAACAAGATGACAATGAAAATATAGCCACAGCTAAAATCTCTTGGGGGCCATTAATTATTGCAGGCTTACTTGCACTAAGTTCAGAAGCTGTTGATTGGTTTGGCGGCGCAAACTGGTTATCAGCAGCCTTTGCTATTTTAGCCGTGGCAATAAGCGGCCTAGACACCTATAAAAAAGGTTGGCTAGCTATTCGTGGCGGCAACTTAAATATTAATGCCTTGATGAGTGTTGCGGTAACGGGTGCGTTATTCATTGGTCAATGGCCTGAAGCTGCTATGGTGATGGTGTTGTTTACTGTATCAGAGATTTTAGAAGCTAAATCACTCGATCGCGCTCGCAATGCCATCGCCGGATTATTACAACTTACACCCGAAACAGTCAATGTACAGCAAGGTAATGGCGAATGGGGTAAAGTACCTGCAAAATCAGTTCCTCTGAACAGTATTGTCAGAGTGAGTCCTGGGGAAAGGGTTGCTTTAGATGGTGAAATAGTTTCAGGACGTTCAACTTTAGATCAAGCGCCAATTACAGGGGAAAGCTTACCCATTGAAAAAACGGTAGGTGATAAAGTATTTGCGGGCACCATTAATCAGTCAGGATCATTTGAATTTAAAGTCACTGCCACGGCAAACAATACCACTGTATCGCGCATTATTCACGCTGTTGAACAAGCACAAGGCACAAAAGCGCCAACGCAACGTTTTGTTGATAAATTTGCTCAAATTTATACGCCAATCGTCTTTTTTATTGCCTTAGGCGTTGCGCTTATCATGCCATTATTTTTTCAGGGAAACTGGTTCGATTGGGTTTACAAAGCTTTAGTAATATTAGTAATTGCATGTCCTTGTGCCTTAGTTATTTCAACCCCAGTAACTGTTGTTAGTGGCTTAGCTGCGGCAGCACGTAAAGGTATTCTTATTAAAGGGGGTGTGTATTTAGAACAAGGTCGAAATATTTCTTGGCTCGCATTAGATAAAACCGGCACCATTACTCACGGCAAGCCCACACAAACGAACTATATTGCTATAGATGCAACGCAAAGTGATCATTATCGACAGTTAGCCGCAAGTTTAGCGGATCGCTCTGATCATCCCGTATCACGCGCTATTTATCAACAAGCAGAAAAAGACAGCATTACATTACACGCGGTAGAAAACTTTGAAGCACTACTTGGAACAGGTGTACAAGGCAATATCAAGGGTAAAAACTATTATTTAGGCAACCAGCGCCTATTAAATTTATTAACTATTCAAAATGAAGTATTACAAACACAGATAAATAACTTAGAGCAGCAAGGTAAAACAGTGGTTATGTTAACCGATAACCACCAAGTACTGGCGTTATTTGCGGTTGCCGATACGATTAAAGAAAACAGTAAAAATGCCATTGAACAACTGCATAGCATGAATATAAAAACCATCATGCTAACAGGCGATAATCAATTTACCGCACAAGCTATTGCCGAGCAGGCGGGTATTGATCAGGCCAAAGGCGAACAACTGCCTACTGATAAGTTAAATGAAATAAAACAGTTGATGTTACAAGGTAAGGTGGCTATGGTCGGTGACGGCATTAATGACGCACCAGCACTAGCACAAGCTGACATTGGCTTTGCCATGGGCGCTATGGGAACAGACACCGCTATTGAAACTGCCGATGTGGCGCTAATGGACGATGATTTAACTAAAATTGCGAGCTTTATCTTGTTATCAAAAAATACCCATCAAATACTCATGCAAAACATAGCATTTGCCCTAGCTGTTAAGGTGATTTTTTTCGCATTAACATTGCAAGGCTCAGCAACCATGTGGATGGCCGTTTTTGCAGATGTTGGCACGAGTTTATTAGTAGTAGCTAATGGTTTGAGATTATTGAAAAAATGAAATATATCTCGTTTTGGGGGCGAATGCCATAGAGTATTCACATTTTTGATTGCTAATTTTCGTATAATTATCATCATTTATTCATCATATTTGGTTCCAGAATATCTTGTTTTAGTCTTTTTGAAACTTTGGAAATTGTAGATCGGGAACAGCCCAAAATATGTTTAATATAGTCATAGGATTTTTTATCCAACAACATACCTTCAATCTTTTGCTGTAACTCTATGTCACTTGGCCGGCCAGGTGTACTAGCTCAGACTTGATCTGACAGTTACCCGTTTTTTAATCGGTGACTGTCAGTCTAAATTTGAGCTAAATTTTTCTCAGCCCAGATCAATTTTCCATCTAATAAAGTTTCTAATGGCGTTCTGCCACAGCATATTTTTCCTTGATGAGTTCAGTCATTATTGTAATAAATCATCCATTCGTCCAGATCCTTTTGCAATTCCGCTAATGAGCTATATAGCTTTTTACGGAATGTAACTTGATAGAATTCATTGAGTATCGTTTTGTGGAAGCGTTCGCAGATACCATTTGTTTGCGGTGACATAGCTTTGGTTTTTGTATGATCGATATCATTAATAGCCAGATATAACTGGTAATCATGATGTTCGACTTTGCCACAATATTCAGTGCCTCTATCGGTTAGAATACGTAGCATGGGAAGCTCGTACTGTTCGAAGTACGGCAGTACTTTGTCGTTGAGTATGTCAGCCGCAGTAATTGGCGTTTTCGTGGTGTAGAGCTTAGCGAACGCTACTTTGCTGTATGTATCAACGAAGGTTTGTTGGTAGATACGCCCAACGCCTTTGAGATTACCCACGTAAAATGTATCTTGAGAGCCTAGATAACCTGGGTGAGCCGTTTCAATTTCACCACACGCTTCGTCATCATGTTTTTTCCTTTCAAGCGCAGCTACTTGAGCGTCGGTGAGAATGATACCTTCGTTAGCAACTTTATTTTCTAGTGCCTTGAGACGCTTTTTGAAGTTCTCTAGGTCATGACGTAGCCATATTGAACGAACACCGCTGCCAGAAACGAATACGCCTTGTTTTCTGAGTTCATTACTCGTTCTGTGTTGGCCATGAGCTGGATAATCGACAGCGTATTTAATGACGGCTTGTTCAGTTGCTTCATCAACTCTATTTTTTAAGTTTGGCTCTCTACGACTTTTATCAATTAACGCATCAAGTCCACCGTCTTCGACGAGTTCTTGATATCGATAAAATGTATCACAGGATACGCCCATCACTTTGCAGGCTCTTGATACGTTGCCAAGTTCTTCTGCAAGATTAAGTAAACCCGCTTTGTGTTTAATAATTGGATTGTTAGTATGTAGCATGAGAGTTACCTCTTATATGTTTTGATTTAAAGATTCGACACCTTTTATCAAAACGGGTAACTCTCACTTTTTCAAGTTGATGTGTCAGATCTTGTCTGAACTAATACATTTCAAGTGCTGATATTTCTGTATCAATACTTGATGTTGGGTAGAAGTGTTCTGCTCTGAAAGGGTTATATGAGATTTCATCAAATAAAAACTCTTTGTGTATCTGAGACACACTAACAAGCTCGCCCTGAGCGTAAGAATGGACGTTCCTCACTTTAGATGACCGCGCTCGGGCAAGTCCTGCTTTGCTTATTATAAAATCCACTGACTTTAATGTAACGTGGTCTACATGAGCGACTACTCGGCCTTTATTTTCACCTGACATCGCAAGTATAGACCACCCGCCTTTATTTAAGTTGCGATATACTCTTACTTTATCACCTAGATTGTACGTTCTGTTTTTGAAGCCTTGTAACATAAGGTACTCAATAAATTATCAATTTTAGTAATGATAAAACAATCGAATATTTTGGCTACTTACCGGAGATAATGAGTAAATTAAAGCGCTAAACCTTTTGCGCTCTGAAACACTTCCTAAACTCTTGAAGTTCATCCATCAAAATTTGACAAACTTGAATTACTTTATCGCCTTCCATTGTCATTTTGACCTTACTCCCTTCGTTTATATAACCCTCTGCATTAACTAACGTATAAAAGTTTCCTTGGAGCTTAATTAAGTCACCGCCGAAGAAATTTTCAAATAGAGTTAAATGATAGGGAGATTTATCCATAAACGCCACGATACCATCGACTTGCGTTTGCTTTATCTCGTTAGTACCACAGCCAGTGAGAGTAAGGGTTGTAACTAAAGCTGTTAAAATATATATTTTATTTAATGTCATAAAGATGGTTTCCACTATTTTTGAACACTTAATTATCTTAAAGATGCCGCCAGGATTAGTAGCGGCATAATGAGTGCTTTTAATTTAATGCTTTAACAAAGCGAATTAAGCGGTGCGTGTTAACGTCAGTCAAAAACTCACTACCGTCAGAAAAATCCACAATTAGACCTTCAACATTATCTAGGGACGTTAAGTTATGTGCATCAGGTGTATTTGACCAGTACGCTGCAGATGGCGTGCTTGGGAACGCATACAGGTTAATGGCAGGCTCTACGCACATACGCTCGACCAAAATACCGAGTTCCTTGATATTGGGTAAGCGCCAACCATCAACATTGAATTGTGTTGAATTTTCATCAGCGATTTTCAAAGCAGCTTGCCACGACGATATATTGGTTGGAGTGCCAACACAGTTCCCATCTTGATAGGTCTGCCCAAACGAACATTTACTCCACAGCAACCCATTTACAATGTCAGTCACAGTGCCATCTTTGTTATCTAATAAGTGGCCGTTCGGTTGAGTGGCTTCAATTGACTCTGTTTTACATGTTTGGGCCGCAAGACTCGTACTAAACAAGGCGGCCATAGCGAGTGTTGTATAAAGTGATTTCATTGTGCACCTCCTCGTACTGCGCGAATATTATAGGGTAAGTTTTTGTTGCATAGCTTTGTTTGCCCCGTTACTGTATCTAGGCACCAAACCGCACCTTCGCCATCCGCATATGGTGTTGAGCTTAGTAGCTGGCCTATTGGTTCATTAGGAAAGTAAGCCTTCAGTGAGTCGTCGGCATCAACGGCAAAGTTGTGTAGTGACTGTAATTCACTAATTGTGGGTAACCGCCAGTCTTTAAAGCCGGAAATTGAAGTAGAATTCATCTGTAAAATGTAGTTATCAGTGTTGCAATATCGAAACTGTGTATTGTACGACGCTGAGGTGGATGAAGGTGCACTGCAGTATTGGCTAATAGGGTACTGGCTATCAATAAAGCTTTTACCCGTTACACCATTTGCGCCGCCATTGTTTTTTTGATTAGTGTCATACCAGACGTAAGTGTAATTCGACGCACGCCACTGATTATGAGCATTTTCGTATTCATAATTACCATCTCTCACAGCATTATTTATATAGTTTCTTAGCTCGTTATCTGAAAGTGTAGGGAGCTTTTGAGCATCTGTTTTTACTTCCCAAAACAAACCTGTTTGATTATCAAGAACAGACACAAATGACTCTGCATTAGAAGGTAGGGCATTGCCTGATATATCAATTTTAGTTAGAGAGAACCCGCTGTGTCCGTCAAAAAAATCAGTGTCACCTGCATCACGGCCAAATGCAGCGTCTTGAGCCGGGTAATCAGAGTTGGGCGAAGTGGATGTAAAGCTTGTACCATCGAACCAGGTTGTAACACCTGTGTCATTCATGCCTAAATCGCCATTGATAATGATGGTTAGCTCATTTTGCTCAGTTAACACGGCATTAGATGGCTCTAGCAATTCAATCGTTATTGACTCACCACCTTCGGGGGTTGTGTCTTTGAGTATTTCAAAATTAATTTTTGCGGTAGTTTCACCCGAGGCTACTTCGATTGGGCTTTTTGTGATCAAGTTATAATCTTCTGATTCTGTCGCTAAACCACCGAGCACGAAAGGAAGCTGTATATCTTTGCCCGACGCAGTATCTATTTTCATCTCAACAGAAAACATGCCTGTATCTTCAGTCACACTTGCAACATCAGTCACAAACCCGGCGCTTGGCGTTGGATCAGTGTCTCTTATTGTAATAATACTTTCAGTAAACCCTGTTTTTAATGTGGCATTTTTAGGGTCTGAGATTGAAATTAAAAATGTTTCATCTTCTTCATCAAGGCTATCGGGTAACAATTTAAATGAAATAGTAGAACTTAATGAGCCTATTGGAATCGTTAATTCACCCGCAGTCACTTCAAAATCGACTCCCGCACTCGCTGTAATAGCGGTCATTTCATAGCTTAATGTCACTTCTTCTTTTGTTGCTTTTGAGAGAGACAAGCGAACACTACTATCTAAAACTGAGTCAGCGGGCTCATTAATAAGTTTTGACGCCTCAATAGAAATTGATGCGGGAGTTGTGTCTTCTGGAAAAGTAATTCCACCACTTTTTTCATCTTCCTCACTACCACATCCACTGAGTACCGAAGCTGCGGCTAAAGCGAGTACAATATTACTCTTTTTAAGTTTCATAACTGCTTTCCAATATTTGAGTTAATAACACATGATTTCGTCAAATAATATCAACCGGCTACCACAACATTAAATTTTACAGAGGCTATAAATGCTATCTGTAATTTTTTTATTTGCACTTGATACTAAGTAAGATTAGAAAAAATCCACATGAAAGGTCTAATATGAATATCATTAAAATTGGATTGCTTGCAGCAAGTATAACCAGTATATCCAGCGTTTCAGCTTGTGAAAAATGGCAGTTTATAGTCACTGGCGAAAGCCAACTCATATCTTCGACACTTGAAATAGAGTACGAACCGACTGAGCAGATTATAAAAACCGTTACTAATGAAATAAACGTTAAAGGTGAGCCCATCTTTGTGGATGGTGAAAAGCCTTATTTAGAATTATTAGTAAGTAGTTCAGATAAACAACGGTTTACTTATGAACTCATGGCTAATCTGCCTGTAACTACCGATGAAGGCATCTTGTTAAGGCCATTCGATATTGAAGATGTTGCGCCATTGCAGAATGGTTACTTAAACTTTCATCAACGTGGTGATGTTAAAATCACGCTCTATGGCCAGAAATTAACGTGCACAGATTGATTTAGTGCCACTAATCAGGATTAACCGCCATAATTTAGAGGTCATACAGTTAACACCTCTACGTTTTAACGGCACAGTGTCGGTTAATTATATCTACTTCAAACTTGGCAGACAGGTAGCGTTATATGAGTATAAAGTCAAAAGTATCGAAATTATTGAAGGGAATAAAAACTCATTTTATTGGTTTTTTAAAGTACGTTTTATATATGGGTGGACCTTTTATAATCCTATATGCACTAGGAGACTTAATTTGGCTCGTAAATGAAAAGTATGGAAGCATCATATTTTTTATCTTGGTTATCTATATCTACATTGGTGTAGCTCAAAACAAGGTTGAGAAGTCAGAGTTTCAAAATAATTCTTTCAATATAAATTTGATGTTGAATTTATGGAAGAATATAGCTATATGGCCAATTAAAAAGGTTTGTGGGTAATTATGATGTAAATCAAATGCATACAGTTTAATTTACAAACTAACAGTCCCGTATCATAAAAAACGCATAAGCTAGAGTGTACTAATTTATGCGTCCTATTTTTTAACATTTCCCTTTCAATGCTTAAGAATACCTACATTATCCATAATAGGTATTGTCATGAACAAATTCACTAAGGCAACTTTATTGCTAACGGCTGGTGGTTTAATCCCCACCGCATCAGCTGAGTTACTTGAAATAAACTACACTGATTCAAACCAAGTTATAAAAACTCAAAAGCCAACAGAAGCGTATATCGGCACAAATAACGATATTCAATTTTCTCTAAGCGCCGGTGTAGAACGCTTAGTTCAGCTAACAATCACAAATTCAAGCAATGAAATTGTGAATACATTAACTAGTGAAAAGTTAGGCCCAGCAGATCGTATTACGGTTAATGGGAAAGAATATTACGGCTCACTTTTAAAACTAGACTCTATTGCAGACGGTAAATATCAAGCAACAGCGAGTATTTTAAGTGCAAGTAGCAATTTAATTTCTTCTGAAACATATGATTTAATTGTTGACACTACGGCCCCAACAATGGGGGCGTTTACATGGTCATTTCCCTATGGCAGTGGTAATGCTCCAGATGGACTACCGAAGTTTAGTCATACGAGTGACCGCCACTTTACTCTTGGTAATATTACCGATGACCTTTCTGGTATTGATAAAATAATTTATAAAACATATTGGGAATCAGATGGCAAGGAAGGTCAGTTATATAAAACAGGCGATGTACCATATTATCCAATCTTGAATAAAGCTATGTTAGGAACAGGGGGGGATAATTCTAATGCAGCTGTATTTTTTCCTTCAGGAACACAAAGTAAGCACAAAGTAATTTTTGAAGTATTCGATTTGGCAGGTAACAGTGCTGAAAAAGAGATGTACTTTTATAATAATTCTAAATGTGGACCAAGCCCCAAAATCGTTGCAATTGAAGACCCAACGTACACAGGTGATTACTTGGGGCAAGCCGGATTTAGGCCTGTTACCGATAAAACTCCAATCAACAAAAACCCACTTGAAGCTATATACCGTATCTCGAAAGAGGCCTATAAAGCAGCTCCGGGAGCATCTGTATTCGCAGGGTCAACAACAGGTATAACGAATCGCGGTTTAATTTCAGTTGATGATGAATACGCTTATTTTAAAATTTATGGTCCAGCAAATACCTCTAATAACTTCAACTATCCAAATGCTGGGTGGACAAACAACAGTACGTGGCGTTGTAACTCTCTTTCCTTTCCAAACCCTGAATTTACAGACAAAACATTACCACCAAAAGGCACTAATATAGAAGCGTTTGTTGATGGGGTTGGCTGGGTACCTAAAACCTATAGGGCTTCGGGTGAAAATGGGCGCGATACAATAATATCAAAGATACGAATTACAGGAAGTGTTAGAGGTTACGAACAATACGCAAGTATGTATGGAAGTTCATGTAAAATTCCACCTGGGGATAGTTCCTGTGAACTAGATACAAACTTAGCGTTTAATAAAACAGGTACTGTTGGCTATTACCATTCAAGGCCTCTTTTACGAAGCTCTGACAACACTAGCATGTTTGACAGTACCTTAAGCCATGTTTGGGAGTGGGATGCACAAGACCCAATAATTAATGAAATAATTGAGCATGATGAAGCAGAAAAGAAAATCAGTTTTAGTATTACTGAGTTAAAGTCGGGCAGTACGTGGGATAGAGTGAAGCTCGGTAGTGCTGGAATTATTATAAAAAAGGACGGCAATGTAATTGAAAATATATCAGCTTCTTCTTTACTTCGTTCCGGTTCAGATTATGTCGCTACAGTTAATTATTCTAATTTAGATCATGGCTCTTTCGAGATGTTTGCTTGGGCTAAAGATAATTATAGTAACTATGTTGAGAAGCTTCTTTTATCGATTGATAACGATATAAAGGCACCTGATTTAGTTTTTTCGATAGAAAGTGGCGCTACAATAAAATCATTGGATGAAATTACGATATCTCTTACCGACGACAATGAATCTAAAATTAAGTCTGTCAATTTAAAAGGTGGCCCAGCTAACGAAAATGTATTCTTAGCCACCAGCGAAACTAGTGAAGGTCTTTATGCATTAGAATACCCAGTGCTATTCCCAGACGAAAACTCAATATACATTTTTACCGTCTTAGCAGAAGACAATGTAGGGAATATAATTGAAAAAGAGTTACGGTTTAATTATGTTGCAGAAAAACTAGGCTTAGAAAGTGGCTTATCAGAAATAACTTTACCTGCAACGGGGGCGGTGTTCAAAGACGTTGACGGTAACCTTCCTCTTTATAGTAAACCTATTAAATTAAGTGATGGCAGTACCATAAGTGGAAAATACCCAGTTTTTGTGACTTTACGTAGTGACAGTGAAGGCAGTGTATTTATTAATAACAAAGAAATATTGCCAGGTACTACAAAAACCGTTGATTACGCTTATGACTTTGCTTTAAGTGGAGGTCGCTACAACTTAGACTTGGTGACCAAGCAAAACACATTTACAAAAGGCAGCTTATTGATCGCTTCATCTGCACCTAATTCACCGGTGCTAATAGCTGATTATAAGTTCAGCGGCTACAAAGGAACAAAGCAGGTTAATACATCGCCTTACGCGATTACAGATAAATTTCAATTAAAGTATAGATTAGGTGATCAGGCATCTAACTACTGTAGCGCCTTCACTTCGTCACTTGAGGAAGTACAAAATTCTGACACATTTAAAGACAGGCTTTGCTACGTACAGATGAATATCAAGGGCGTAAAGCAAAGCTTTGATGTTACTGATACACAAGCTATACTTTCTTCTTATTTAGTATCATTAAATGACCAGTTTGCTGAATTTAAAGTAAGCGTTGTTGGGTATAACAATGAGTTATTCACATTATTTCATGACAAAATTCTAGTAACGCCACGCGATCCAAAAGATAGCTTGGCGACTACGCTAGAGTATACAGACGATTTTATTTATCATGAAATACAAGATATAGACACGTATGTATCGATGGCAAATTATCAAGGCTGCGCGTTAACAACAAGTATCGAGCAAGCTAAAAAACGTGCATTTGATAAAGTTGGGGCTGAAGAAACACCACTTTGTTTGGTTGAATGGACTAATTATCCAAGCGGCTTAACCGAAGATAAATCGACTGGCAAGGTAAATGGCTTTCCGGACAAACTTGGTTCTACAACCTTTGATTGGGAAATTAAGATTTTCTTCAATGAGAATGAATCTATGCCTATTTCAATTGGCTCAAAAGCGGTTGATATTGTCGAGCCTATAGCACCTAAGTTGACGGCCACCACGATTGAGTTTACCAATGGAGTTGTCTCAACAAGTGCAAACCATCTACTGCGTGATAGCACCGCAAGCGTTAAGGGAATTACATTTAGTGTTGAGCCTCGGCTGTATAAACAAATCATTAGCTTTAATGGTGAGAGTTGTACAGTAGAGAGTAACTTTACAAAATGTGCTTTACCTGTCGATATAGCACCGTTAGGGAATAAAGTAGACCAGTTACAGGGTAATACTAGCCTGAAAATCGACATTGATTCTGACCGCCCTTACTTTTTAGACAAGGGCATGGGTACATTTACAAATGGATTGAGCTGGGATTATACAGCGCCTTTATTGCATGAAATTGTTATTAACAACAAAAACGATGGTAGCGTTATTGAAAAGCAATTAGAAGAAGGCAGTGCTAAAGCTAAACAGGATGAAATTCTAGTTATTGTTAAATCGCCATTCACCAACATTAAAAATGATGAAACATGGAAATTAAAAATTTCGGCATTAATAATCGAAGAAATTGAAGACATAAGATTTCAACAATCAGTAAAGATTGATAACAATACATTCTATTTTAGTAGCTCAAAACAAAACTTGAGTGAAGATAATCGACTCCCACCGACCAAAACCGAGCTGGTGGGTGATTACATTGTTTATCACTACGATATGACCCCATTGTCAGATGGTGCTTTTAAGTTCAGTTTGAACCTGCGTGACTATTACGATAACGGTACTGATTATGAAAACCCCATTTTTTACTTGCAGCGCTTTGCCCCTGAAGTTCAATTAACATATTTACGTGACAAATCTCGTAGTACCAATCCATTTTACTTTGCCAGTGACTTTGGCGCTGTAACAAATCCAGGGTGGGATACAAAAAATGAAATAATAGAGGCTACATTTGGTGGTGTACCACTTACTTTAGTGGATGATCCAATTGATGCTAAAAGCTACGTTAAGTTCTTTGATGGAAATTTAGATAACCTAACGCCCGGTGATACCTATGAACTGATTGTAAAAGCGAAAGATTCGTTTGGCAATATAGGTCAAACTGAAGAGAAATATGTGTATGCGCCGTCAAAATTCAGTATTAAATCTAAAGACACTGGCACACATGATCTTTACCAATATATTCAGCGCGGTACGTTATACATCTACCAAAGCCAGTATCTTTGTAACTTTGTGGCATCTAAAGATTTAGCTATTGAAATATCAAGAGATGCTAGAAAAGGCTGTTACGTCAAATTAGACAACCTACCTAAAGGCATGGACGCTCTCTATCAAGGCTGGGCTATGACTGTTACGGGGTCTATACATGATGAACTTGATAATACGGTTAGCTACAGCGCTTATGTTGTTAACCCTGATGGTAATGAAGTAAAAGTAGAAGCTGGCGAGTTTGAATACAATATTAAAACTGCTGAACAAATGGCATTTGATTTAAACCCTATTATTGAACTTAAAGAAGGTGTTTATGGTGTTATCCCAGAAAATCCCGTTTTAGCACGCTATAGGCTTCAACACGTCGCGGGGGAGTTAAACATCAATGTAAGTCGTGGTGAGTATGAATCGTCTGAATACATGGCACAGAGGAGCCACAAGCCGATATATGAGCTACTTGGCATTATTCGTGATGACGATGTTGATAAGCGAAAAGTGTTTGACCGCTATCCGCTGGCAATAAATGCCGCCTACACGCTATCAGATGAACATTTAGCAGGTTCGACAGGCGAAGTTATTGTATTACCATCTCGTAAAGTGGCTATAAATTTAAGCATGGACTCAGAACGCAATGTATTAAGCACAGATGAAGTTCAAGTAACGGCGTTCATGGGAGAATGGAATTGGAAAGAAAAAATAAGTAAATATGATGCAAGCACCATGGGCGAATGGGATATTTATTTAGCGTATAAAAATAACAGAGGTGAAGAACAAGTAATTTCGGATACACAATCGAATAATGAAAATGGACAAGCTCAGTTCACGGTTGCTATTGCTGATATTTTCCGCAAAAGTAATGGTTTCTATGCTGTCGCGTCAGTCAAATCGCCACATAAAGAATATGAAAAGAAAATTATATCGACCCCTATATTCATGAGAATAGTTTTGGGTACTGGAGTAGATGGTGAATTAAGGAGCTCACAAGTAAGCGGAAAAGTGCCGTTTACCACACTAGTTCGTTATGACTATGAAACGATAGAAGATATGGTTGCCGGCAATGATACAAAATGGGAGATTTCAGAGAACCTTGCTGATTGGTCAGTGCTAGAAGAGTACGAAGGGCGTAACGCGATACCTTTCTTAATGCAAGCTGCTGGAGATAAGTACGTTAGAGCAACGGTTACAAACAAAAACACGGGTGAAGCGTCAGTTAGCAGCCCACTTAAAATTAGTGGTTACGACAAAGCAAGCTTAGTGATTAAAGGATCATCTCAAGTATACGAAGGGCAAGAGTTTAAGCTCAATATGCTCGACTACAATACGACCCTTGATACATATGACGGACAAGCTCAATGGTCACATGATGAGGGTAAAACATGGTTTGAAGGTGCGCCTGTACAGTCATTTATAGCTAAAGGCGAACAAGCGCTCATTATGGGTCGATTCAGATTTAGTACAACAACTGAAGCAGCGGGGGAGCAGGCATGGTCCGAAGCTCGTTACTATGCGCGTCCTGTCACTCCAAGGCCAGTGATGGCACAGATACGTGCACCTCATCTCGTTGAAATGGGCACGACAATAGATGTAGAAGGACAGGTGTTAAACTTAAACGGTGGCGTTGATTTACCTGTTAAATATGAATGGGTATTGCCTAATGGCCAATTGAAAAACGATGTGTCGTTTGAGTACACGCCTACTGAAAGTGATCTTGATGACAACAACCGGTTGAAGTTTGTGTTAAAGGCATGGGTGGATGGTTATAAAGAGGCTACTTATCGTGAAACTCAACGTAATTTAGAGAGCTGGGTGTATGAGTTTCCTGAAACGACTATTGATATAAGAAGTAATATCTTAGTAGCGCCAGCAAACATCACAGGCATGATATTGCAAAAACATAAGTTTATGCCAGGAGTTACTTATACCTATGAATGGTTGGAAAGTGACAATATTGAGATAACGAATCCAACCCGCATGTACTCTAATTTACTCGTCAAAACGCCGGGTGTGCATGAAATTAAGGCCAAAGTGACGGATAGTAGAGGCAAAGTAAAAGAGATAAGTAAGTTTATTGACGTACTTGAAGCTGATCCAGTGCAAGGGAGTTTAGTTCACTTTCCATCGAACCGTTATAGTCGTGCACCACTGGGGTTAGTAGCTCACGCCCAAACTAAAGGCGGTCACCCACGAGATTTCATCATTGACTACAAGTGGTTTATAAATGGAGACGAAGTTGAAGTTAAACAGCCAAGAAGCCCAATGAATCGTTTTGAAATTGAGGACGCGGGTATTTATGACATAAAGGTTATTGCCACCAGCATGTATGGCCAAGAAACTGAAATTAATGAACGATACGAAGTGTTTGAAAACAAAAAGCCAACGTGTGAGAGCGTGCAGTTAGTACGTTCGGGTACAATTCGTATTACGGCAACCTGTAAAGACGAAGATGGCTATGTAGTTGGTTATGACTGGTGGTTTAATGGTGAGTATGTCGGGCGTGGTGCTGCTTCAACTCAACTTAGGTTATCACAATACCCAACGATGAACGTGTCCTATGAAGCCGTAGATGATGCGGGTGGCCGCACTAAAGGATCGTTTAATTGGTAAAGCTGTAATGTAAGCTAAAAAGCCCACGTCGTTTCTCAGAGAATGACGTGGGCTTTTTAATATTAAGATTTTAATTTAAAGATAAATGTTTTAAATAGAAAATTGATTTAGAGTGGTCCTATATCTTCCATGACCTAAAATAATAAGTCGTTAAATTAATGGTGTTAGTAATGTCTGAAAATGTATTAAATGCAGAGAAAATTCATGAACTATCGTTAGTTTGTGATGAATTGATTATTGCTCATGACCATGAACGTATTAAAGAGCAGTTCGAATTACTTTCGAATAAGAATTATGAGTTTGATCGGGTCGTTGATGAAGCTGGTTTTTACTACTTATTAGGCAATTGTGCACAGGCACTTTATACATACGATAATCTTGCTTGGTATTCAGATGATTTAACTAAAGCAGTAATATTTTTCAGAAAAGCTTTATATATTTTCAGCAAAATAGAATCACCTACACGTCAAGAATTGGTTTTGAAAAGTTCAATACAGACTAATCTTGGTAACAATTTGAGCTCACAATGCCGTGCTTTTTGTTGTATCCCTTTATGGGATTCAGCATTTGAAAGTACAGAAAACCCAGTAGCTATAATTGCTAAAGCAACAAATGCGATTTTCATAGCTGGTATAGTTTACGACCCTGGTCATAGCGGTTATTACGCACATACTGCCTATAACCTAATACATTTAGGATTAGAGTATTTTGATTACCTTCACCCTGAACAACAAATCGCGTATTCCGAAGGTAGTAACTTTATTAATTTTTCAGATTGGTTCGTTTCGAATCATACATATGAGTCGTTCGAAGATTTTGATCTATATAAAAATGAAGTAGGGACAAAGAAAGAGGGCGACTATTTAAAATGGTGTGGTGAGAACAGATTGTTTTTGAATGAGCTAAATGACATTTCAAAATCTGAAATTGTGTATCAAGATTCCATGGGACTCCCACCATTTTCAACAAAAATAAATCAATGTTTAACTATGCATGAAGGGCTTGTTTATCATGGACACTTTGACGAACTTAAAAATGATTATTGTTATGCGCGTTATTTAACTTTTTCAGCTAGAAATATCCCAAATGACAACAAACACTTTTTTAATAATACTTACCCCCACGTCGATGATATGTCGCATTCTCTTACCAATCTCAAAGCAAGTCATTATAAAAGTGCATTTAGAACCCTTTATTCAATTTTTGATAAAATAGCTTTTTTTATGAATCGTTTTTTTGAACTTAATAAAATTGAAGACGATAGTAGAATTAGTTTTGACTCCATATTTAAAGATTTAAAATCTAACAAAAAGTGGAAGCCTAATGCAAAACTTTTAAATACCCAAAATCGTTTTATACGTGCACTATTCTTCATTTTAAAAGACATACGCGATGTAAAGGATTCGAGCTCAGTTAGCCGTTGGCTAGATCCAGATGCTAAAGCATTTTCTGAAATCAGAAATGCAATTGAACACAGATCACTCAAAATAGTTGATGACTCAATGTATGATTTAACACAAGGTGATGTAAATGTTAGAAAACAATATATAGATGAGTTGAATAGCAAAATTGTGTGTATAGAAGGAGAGCTTGAACAATTATATAGTGATATTGCTATCGCTAAAAAAACAAAAAATAGTCCTTTAAAAACTAAACTAGAAGATAGGAAAGAAATATTACAAGTTGAATTAACGGATGCAATTTCTAAAATAAATGAGAAGAATAAGCTATCAAGCCACAGTGTTTTAATTAAAGAATCTGAGTTTTATTCAAGG
>NZ_PJBR01000066.1:0-28614 GCF_002863625.1 Pseudoalteromonas sp. MelDa3
ACTGAGCACATTGGTAGGGAGTTTTTATTCTACCTATCAGGTTCAAAAAGAGCAGTTAACATCATACACGCTAAAAAGTAATTTAGCCTATGCTCAAAAACTAGCCTCCGCAACTGATAACTTTTTAAAGTCTGCGCTTCAGCAGCTTGAATACTCAGCTAAAATTATTGAGCAATCACCAAATAACTCCAAATTATTAAACGATGAAGCCATTCGTTTAAATCATCAAACGGATAGCTTTAACTCTGTTGTGATTAATTTACATGGCGTAGTTGCAGCGACGTCGCCTCACTTTGAAAGTTTAATAGGCCAAAAAATACAGTCTCCAGGAGCAATAGAAGCACTAAAAGAAAAACGCCCATTAATTAGTGAGCCTTATTTATCGGCAGCTGATAATTTAATTGTTTTTATATCGCACCCGCTATTTGATTCTGAAGATAAGTATTTAGGTTATATTGGGGGCTCTCTTTATTTAAAAGAGAAAAATATTTTAAATGAGCTTTTAGAACAACATTACTACAAAGGTGGTTCGTACCTTTATGTTGTTAGCTCAAATAAGCGCATTTTATATCACCCAGAACCTGCCAGAATCGGCAACGTTATTGCTAACAATGCTGTGATTGACGCTGTTATAGATGGCGAAATAGGCACTTCAACGGTTATTAATAGCTTAAATAAGCCGATGCTCGCAGGCTACGCACCCATTATTTTATCTAAATGGGGAATAGTGGCGCAAAGACCATTAGAATCAACGCTCTCTTCGCTAGATACATTAACTATTGAAGTCATTGAACAAACAATACCTATGGCATTAGTCACATTCATTTTTATTGGTTTATTTGCACATTTTATAGCAAGGCCTCTAAAGCGATTAGCCGATAACGCAAATACACTCGATGATCCAAAAAGCTTAGAAAAACTTAAAAGCGTGAAGTCGTGGTATTTTGAAAGTCAAAAACTGAAGTTAGCGATGTTAAGAGAGGTTACTTTATTACAAGCACAAATAGGTGTGCTACGCCATGACTCACAAACAGATCCCTTAACAGATACGCACAACAGAAGAAGCTTAAACGGCCTACTTAACCAGCTTATGCTAAAGCAAACCCCATTCGCTATATTAGAAATTGATATCGACTTTTTTAAACGTGTTAACGATACTTTTGGACATGATAAAGGCGACGAAACTTTAGTCTCGCTAACAAATATAATTAAAAAACTATCAAGAAGAGACGACATAGTATCAAGAATCGGCGGTGAAGAATTTGTTCTTGTGCTACCAAATGAAAACAGCCAAAGTGCCTATAAAATAGCAGAGCGTTTACGTAAAACAGTAGAATCGACAGAAATAAACACCATTGGAACAATCACTATTTCTATAGGTATTGCAACCTGGCCTGAGCATAGTACTGATATTGCCCAAGTATATAAATGTGCCGATAAGGCGCTATACCATGCTAAAGAGCATGGTCGTAACCGGTGCGTAGTGGCCGATATTAGCTAAGCGCAGCTTTGTTAAGTAATACTCTGTATTACCTTAAATTGATAAGCAGAGTGCATGAGTTTATTAAGCCAGCCATCTGCTTTTGATGGCTTGTAAATCATTACTATGCCTTTGCTATAGTGACTGTTAACCCCCTTTACAGTTATTTTTGTAAGCCCTAAATCGTCAATCACAAAATTTGGTAAATACGCTAATGCCAAAGCAGTTTTACTACCAAACTAACCTTTTAAAATCCGTTATATGTTGAAAAGCAAACGACAAATAAAACACAAAAAATGCATTTTCATTAGTAAAACTAACGCAGCAACAAGGCTTGGTAATTCATAAAATACAAAGTAAACCAAGCTATGACTCGTTAAGCTTAGTGCTGCTTACTAGGGGGAAGTACAACGGGGAATTAGAGTGCGACAGCGCAATAAATACAACGCTTGCAAGTAAACTAACGGCATGTTTTAAAAACGCCCCCAGCTATTTAGAAACCCAAGACTTTGCGATTAATTAATTTATAAATAACGGCGATTTTGGCTTTAAAAGTGCTGTTTATATAAAGTGTTAATGGGCATTAAGTATGTAGAAGTGTACCTGAATATACTCACCATTAAGTAATTTGACTTGAGTAAATATGTGGCAGGCAAACGCTGCATACCCATGCAGCGTTTATTGCCATTTGTTTAGCCCTAATTAAAACTGATAGCTTACCCTTGCTGAAAAGTTACGCCCAGGTTGGGTGTATTGGCTAAAATCAGCACTTTGCGATTAACCTGCAATCAACTCAAAAGGTACATATTCTTTATCGAGCAAGTTAAGTACACCTACATTTAGCTGCCACGCTTGCCATTCGTAGTTTGCGTATAAATCAACAACGTCGTAGCCATGCCCTTGCGTAGTTTTATCATCGTTTGCATCAAGTACTACATCCGATTGCGATTTAGCTAAACGCAACGCAGCGGTCCAGTTAATATTACCCAGCTCTGTACTTAACAATATTGAGCCATTTAACGGGCTAATACTGGTAAGTGGCTGATCGGTTTCTTTGTTTTCACCATCAACGTAGGCCACGTTTGCCTCAAGTAGTATATTTTCAGCGACATACATGGCAATTCCTGCTTCTACACCGCTTATTTGTGTTTCGCTAATATTTTGATATTGATACAAAGTTTTGTTTACATTAGGAATGTACGTTGGCTCAACACCTACTACGGCGGTTTCAATAAAATCATCGAATGCTGCATAAAAAGCACTTAAGTTTACGCTAATATCGCTGCTGGCGTAGCGTAATCCAAGCTCAAACGAGTCACTGCTTTCTGGGTCTAAATCGGCGTTTGGTAATATTTGATAAAACGGCTCAACGCCGTGGCTTTGATAGGCTTGGTCGTGCGGTGGTATTTTAAAGCCTCGTACGTATTGCCCGTACCACGATAAGTTATCATCCACTTGGTATATAACACCTAGCTTAGGCGAAAAAGCAGACTCGGTAATATCATCAAGCTGCGCATCAGCGTATAGCTCATCATTTTTAGCTTCAAGGATGTAGTAATCATATCGCACACCCGCAATAACCGACCATGCGCTGTTATTAAACGAAATACTGTCTTGCACATAAGCGCCAATTAAAGAGGTATCAGCTCCGGAAAATGCTTTTTGTTTTTGATCGGTAAAATCAACGGTGCCATCGGCTAAAATACGTGTTTTAAAACGAGGGCGGGTGGTGTCGTATAAATCGATATCAATCCCGTATACCACTTCATGATCGGTGGTTTCTCCTTTAAGCCCTTTATTAAATACCGCTTTTAAGCCTAAAATATTTTGCTCAAAGCGATAATCGTTATAATCGGTGTAGGTGCTTGCGCCACTAATTGCGTCACTTTGCTGCTCGTAACTACTATAAGACACTTGCCCGTACCATTTATCAAACGCAACTGTAGCTACCTCTGAATGGTAATCTAGCGCCAGTGACCAACTCGTGTCGTCTTCATCGGTTTCTTGAACCGCGGGGGTTATTACTTGCTCAGTCGTTTGATTAAAATAATCAAGGGTGTATTTAAGTGTGCGTTTTTCATCAAGCTGTTGCTCAAATTTAACTATTAAAGCGTCCGACTTTGCATCATAACCGGGTAAGTTTTCGTCGTAATTTTGAACTTCTTCGCTGTCGCGATGGCTATAAACTGCGCTTACTGCAAAGTCGCCTAAGTCTTTTGCACCGGTAATATCAGCGGCAATTTGGTTACTTTGACCTTGATACCCCAGTGCCATTTTTACATAGCTGTTGTTATCTTTTAGATAATCGCTTGGATCTTTAGTAGTTATAACTACAATGCCACCGAGTGCGTCAGAGCCATATAAAGACGATGCAGCACCTTTGGCTACTTCTACTTGTTTTACGCCTGCTACATCAAAGTAATTGCGGCCAACTAAATAGCCCCCTCCGCCTGCATAACCATCGTTGGTGCGTCGGCCATCTTTTATAAATACAACACGGTTACCACCAACACCACGTACAGTAAGTGTTTGCGCGCCTGCACCACTGCCTGTGGTTGCAATGCTTGAATCGTATTTAAACATGGTTTGTAAATCTACAGCTAGCTGGCGCTCTATATCTTGCTCGGTAATAACAGTAACTGAGCCTGTTACATCTTTAAGCTTTTTCTCAAAGCGCGAGCCACTCACAACAATATGATCGTCAATTATGTTTTCGGCAAATGCAGTGCCCGATCCGAGTAATAAGGTTGCTATAGCAGTAAATTTAAATGTAGAGGGGTTCACTTTAACTCCAAATGATAATAGTTATTATTTATGGCGAGGATGTTACAACTAAGTCAAATTAAGATCAATTAATTATGATAATCATTTTTATTTAGATTTAACTGGTTATAATAGCCGAAAAATAAAAGCCGGAGTTTGTAATGAAATACCTATTTATATTGTTTGCTTTAGTCGCTCAACCTGCACTTGCACAGGAGCGCGTTATTAGTGCTGGCGGCACCCTTACAGAAATAATTTATGCACTGAGCAAACAAAGTACCCTTGTAGCAGTTGATCAATCTAGTATGTACCCGCAGCAAGCTACGCAATTACCACAAGTGGGTTATTACCGCGATTTAGCGGCAGAAGGCGTACTTTCAATGCGCCCAACCACCTTATTAGCGCTTGAAGGCGCAGGGCGAAGCCAAGCACTTAAACAAATTGAGGCAACAGGGGTTAAGCTAATTCATTATAAAAAGCCCACCTCAGTTAATGAGCTACTTGATCTAATTAAACGCCTTGGTACCGACTTAAACGCCAAGCAAAAAGCGCAATCACTTATTACGCACATTACAAACTCATTACCTGAAAAAGCAAAACAACAAACGCACAGTGCACTATTTTTACTCTCAGCTAATGAGCGCGGGCTTGTTGCTGCAGGGCAAGAAACCGTCCCTAATTTATTATTTAGCTATGCGGGGATTACTAATATAGCAGCTACACATTCAGGCTTTAAAGTAATTAATACCGAAGTACTTGCTGTAAACCAGCCTGACTTTTTAGTTGCGCCAAAGCATGTTGTACAAAGCATTGGCGGCAAGCAGGCTTTTTGTAAGCAACCGAACCTACGCTTATTAAAAGCTGCGCAAAGCTGTAACTTACTTGTTATGGATAGCCTGCTTTCGCTTGGTATGTCGCCACGTATTGCCACAGCAATTAATGAGCTTAACGAGTATAAAACCCGCTTATGAACACCCTAGCATTGAGCCGCTTTGTGCCTATAACACTTAGCCAAACTCATAAATGGATGCTATTAGCCTCTGTTTGTATTTTTGCTTTGGCGTTACTAAGTATTGGGTACGGCCCTGCAGGATGGGATTGGCGTTTAGCCATTGCTTGGCTTGCGCCCGAGTACTTTAATCAGTTTGATGCGCTGCAAATAAATGTGGTTATGCAAATACGTTTGCCACGCTTTGTGCTTGCAGTGCTTGTAGGGTTGGTGCTTGCCCAAACAGGCGCGGCAACGCAAGCGCTGTGCCGTAACCCGTTGGCCGACCCATCTATTATTGGCATTAGTGCAGGTGCGGCAATGGTTGCAGTGGCGTTTATTGCACTTAGCGCGCAGTTTAATTTTAACGCTCAGTTGTATTTACCTTATGCGTCGTTTTTAGGGGCGCTTGGTGTTACCTCGTTGGTATATTTTATTGCCAAGCAGCAGGGGCAAATTAATATCACCACACTTATATTGGTAGGAGTCGCTATTAACGCGTTAGCATTCGCTGTTATTGGGCTACTGAGTTTTTTTGCCGACGATAGCGCACTACGATTAATAAATTATTGGACCATGGGCTCATTAGGCGGAGCAAGCTGGAGCACGATTATTCAAGCTGCGCCGTTACTGTTTATCAGCCTAATTGGCCTGTGGCGGTTAAAAAAACCCATGAACTTACTCCTTATTGGCGAGTCACAAGCTCAGTACCTAGGAGTAGACACTAATAAACTTAAATTATATGTCATTATACTCGTTGCATTAGGGGTAGGTGCGGTTGTAGCGCTTACCGGTTTAATAGGGTTTGTTGGCTTGGTAGTCCCGCATATTGCCCGCTTAATGGTGGGGCCGCATTTACGTAATATGCTGCCGCTTTGTATGCTAATTGGCGTAGTGGTATTGCTACTTTCTGACTGGCTAGCACGTATTGTGATCATGCCATCAGAGCTACCCATTGGCATTATTACTGCGTTATTGGGTGCGCCATTGTTTATTTATTTAATAGTGAAAAATAAGCGAGGTTGGTCATGATCACGTTTAACAATCTAAGCGTTGGCTTTGATAATCATAGCATTTTAAACGCTATTAATGGCAGCGCTAAACAAGGGCAACTTGTAGCACTACTTGGTGAAAATGGCGCAGGTAAATCTACCTTGCTGCATACCTTAGCAGGTATGCACTCCTTTACAGGCAGTGTACTTTTTAATGCTAAGCCGCTGGCTGCTCACGCTAAAAAACGCCTTGCAACACAGCGCGCAGTTATGATGCAAGCTAACCACGTAGGGTTTGATTTTAATGTATTTGAGCTTATTGCAATGGGCCGCTACCCGTATGTAGAGTCATTAAAAATGCAAAGCGAAAAAGTACATAAATACGCCGCTATTATGGATTTAAACCAGTATTTAAATCGCCGCGTAAGTGCGCTTTCGGGCGGAGAGCAACAACGTGTTCATATGGCGCGTACTTTAGCGCAGCTCGATGCCTTTACACAATCGGCCGAGCCAAAACTAATGCTGCTCGATGAGCCTACATCAGCACTTGATATGCGCCACCAACATGCTTTGCTCAGCTGCGTTAAAACCTTTGTAGAGCAGGGAAACAGCGCCATTATTGCAATACACGATCTAAATTTAGCCAGCCTTTATGCAACCGATGCTATTTTACTGCACAGCAAAAAAGTGTTGCAAAGTGGGCCTATAAACACCGTATTAACAGAACAAAACTTACAACAAATGTACGCCATGAAACTGCACGTAAACCCTCATCCTTATAACGATGCACCCATGGTTTTTTCTCAACGTCAGGAGTTTTTATGAGAGAGCAAGCATTAAACGATGCACGCACCTTGGTTTACAAAACCAATGCGGGTGTCATGTCGACTATTTCTAATAATTTACGCGGCTACCCGTTTGGCTCAGTAACCCCCTATATGTGCGACGAACAAGGCCGTATTTACTTTTTTATTAGCGATATAGCCCAGCACACTAAAAATCTAAAGCACGACTCTCGTATGAGCCTAACTGTGTTTGATGCCACCGACAGTGGCGATCAAAACGAGCACGGCCGCGTAACGCTCGTAGGTGATGGCTCTGTTGTGCCAAGTGAGCAAGCACACACTTTACTTGATAACTATATTACCCTATACCCCGAAGCTGCTAGCTATCGCAATGCGCACGACTTTCAATTATGGCAATTAGACGTAATTCGTGTGCGTTACATTGGCGGTTTTGGCAAAATATTTTGGCTTGAGCAAAACGAATGGCAATACGAGGCAAAAAACTGGGATGAAAACCAGCAGCAAAGCATGATAAGTCACATGAACGATGACCATCAAGATGCTATGTCGCTCATATTAATGCAGCACTACAGCGTAGCTGATAACACCCCAATAATGAGCGGCCTATTACCCACTGGTTTTTATATACAAAGCCAAAAGCGTAATTACTTTATTAACTTTAATACCCAGTGCAACAGCCCGTTAAAGGTTCGTAAAGCGCTGGTTGCGCTAACCAATCAAGCCCGAAATAACTAAACTAAATACATGACGACATAGTTAACCTGAGCCCTGGTTAAGAGATTCACTAACTATGTCGTTATTTTATAAGCAAGCTGTTTGCTCGCCTCGTTTGGCTAACGCTTTAAAAGCGGCTTGCTGATGTTCTTTTTGTACATAACGGGGTGGCAAAGGGTTAACTTGCAACTGATATCCTGTTTGGTTAGATTGCACACTTGTAACCGGCGATATCCACACAACCTTAAGCTCTGGCGCTAAACGCTTAATAACACGCGCTATTCCTTCGCCATTTTTCACATGAAAATCGCCCGCTATATGCATTACCTGCGTATCTTTATGATTATTTAAATAGTTAACGATAGACTCCCCCATGGTTTCATCCCAGGTAACTTGCGCAGCATAGTAATTTTCGTTTTGACTCAGCGAGCCATGGTGCATTGAGGTCATAAAACGTTGTTTATAATCACTTGCTGAGGTATCCATAGTGGCTGCAATGAAGCTCTGCTGTGTTTCATCAAGTTTATTTACATAACTTATGCCTTGCCTGCCAATACAGGTAACAATATTTTTAGGGGCATTTGCAGCTATTACATCGCTATTGTTCGTTTTTGCCAGCTCTACCAGCGCACGGTAGTCACTTTTGTAGTTAGGCCACGCTTGGGTGTTATCAATTAAGTATTGCTCACCAATTTCACCCTTAACATACTGGTTTAAAGTACGCTGATCGGCGCGGCTAAATTGTTCAAGCGACAGCGCAGTGCGTTTATTACCTGCACTTAATTGCTCGAATAACTCAGTCTGAAATAAATGCACGCCCGGATGTGTATGCAATTCACCCACTAAAACCACATCGGCATTTAATAGCTTGGGCTCTAATAATACAGAGCTAACAGGCTTTGCTTGTGCATTATAAAGCGCAGTGTAATAAAGCGATGAGCTTTTATTAGGCACCATGGCTGTTGTGCTACAACCACTCAAACCCATAACTAACGCCAGAGTTAACATAGACTTTTTCATACACACCTTTAAAACACTTTAATGCAAATAATTATCAATATCATATACTTGTAATACCTATTAAGCCAGCCAAACTGCTGCTTACTTACATAATCAAGGAAATGAGCGAAACGCGCATTTATATGCCTTAACTTTGCTTGTAAATATTAAATAGCTTTTGATAGCAATATCTTAGGTAATTTGTTAAAACTGTGTAAAGTAGAAAATGAGCGTGACAACCGCAGGAATATACGCAAAATTGTTGTGCTTTTACGTTCTAGATTGAATTATAGGAGATCTAATTGAGTATTGAATTTTTAGAAACGGATTTCGATAAGGTTAGCTACCTTTTGAATTTGCTCACTGCAAGAGCAACTGGACTTGCATCTGACTCAGGTGAATTTGAAGCATTACGCTCTGAATTGCTGAGTAATTCTAATCTTGCACCAATGCTTCCTCAGTGGTTACGACAGCACCGTAATTTAGATTCATTTTGGGGGTTTATTCAGCCAAAATTTAGTAGTTACGCCGAAAGACGTACGTATTTATCTGGTGAGTTCACACCAATATTAGATCAATTGGAGTTCGGGCAACCAACTCAGGGAATAATGCCAACTACTACAAATACACCAGTGGCTCCAGCTAAAGAAGTTCCTCGTAACAAACGGAAAGTGTTTATTGTTCATGGACATAACAACGAAGTAAAACAAGAAGTAAGTCGCTTTGTCGAGCAACTTGGTTTAGAAGCTATTATCCTGCATGAGCAAGCTAACGCAGGAATGACAATTATTGAAAAAATTGAACATTATTCAAATGATGCTGATTTTGCTCTTGTTTTATATACTCCATGTGATTTAGGGAGAGCTATAACAGAGCCAAACCCTCCAAAAAATAGAGCACGACAAAATGTAGTGTTTGAACATGGTTACCTTATTGCGAAGCTTGGTCGAGAAAATGTCTGCCCTTTAGTTAAAGGGGCTCTTGAAACTCCAAATGATATAAGTGGTGTTTTATATGTCACTATTGATGATCCTGGTGCATGGAAAAACCAAGTAGCAAAAGAGTTAGTTCAATGTGGCTACACTTTAAAATCATTTTTCTAATAAGTATCAAAGACTAACGCTTACACAGGCGCTAGTCACTGGAGAAGGTTTAATAGATGGAACCAAATTATTCAGAATATTCTGTTACCGAATTGCAAGAAGCTATTACGTCTATTGATAGGGCTTTGTACCCTGAACGCTTTGAGCTATTAAAAGCCGAACTATTAAATAGAGACGAGGAAGAGCATGATGCTTCTCAATTAGTAAGTCTTTCATCAAAGGACTTACTTATTAAGCTCAGCAATGCATTTTTTGTAATTCCGTTGATGATCTATATAGGAATAGATGCACTTAATAGCGGTGAAATACTCCTTAAAGGAGGAGCTATATCAAAAAATGAAAACTTTATATTATTTACATTAAGCGTAATGTTTTGTTTTTTAATCTCAGCGGTACTTACATGTAGCCTGTTTGTGGATAAGAGCAAAAGTTCCTGACAAATGTGTTATGTCGTTCATAAATTCACTGGAACACAGTTCGATTGGTAGTGCTTTTCTGGGGGTTGATAATATTTTCAACTCAGGGCAAAACATGCTGCACAAGCTAAGCAAAAACAAGTTATAGAGAATAAGAAGACGGTGAAGTGTATTTATAACTGAAACAAAAAGGCCGCAGTAATAAATACTGCGGTCTTTGTTTTTAGCTAAGTGCTATTTAGTAAGCGCCTGCGCTGTAAATAAGCTCGTAGCTGTGGCTGTAAATCTCAAGGATGTTACCAAACGGGTCTTCCATGTAGATCATGCGGTACGGCTTTTCACCCGGGTAGTAATAACGAGGGGCTTGCATACGTTTTTTACCGCCAGCTTCTACAATACGTTCAGCTAAACCTTCTACATCAGGGTCTTGAACACAAAAATGAAAGATGCCTGTTTTCCAGTATTCAAAATTGTCTTTTGGGTTTTCTTGGTTTTTAAATTCGAAAATTTCGACACCAATACGATCCCCTGTAGATAGGTGCGCTATTTTGAATTTTTCCCACTTTTCGCCAAATACTTCTGTGCACATTTCGCCAATTGGGCTTTTGTCTTCGGTAATTAAAGTCGGTTCCATTATGGTGTACCAACCCATAACCTTAGTGTAAAACTCGACTGCTTTTTCAACGTCGGGAACCGAAATACCAATGTGCGAAAAACTACGTGGATATGTATGACTCATAATGCTTCCTCTTTAACTTGTGACTTATCTTGTGACTAGTTGATGGAGTTAGTTTACGAATCGACCAACATTAAGTAAAATTATCATTAATCATCATTTTGAGTACGTTTTGTAATGATAAATCCAACATGGTTAAATACGTTTTGTACTTTGGTTGAGGTAAATCATTTTACCCAAACAGCTGAGCGCCTTTATATGACCCAATCTGGTGTAAGCCAGCACATTAAAAAGCTAGAGCAACAAGTTAACTGCGCTTTACTTGAGCGCCATGGTAAGCAGTTTTCTCTTACTCCTCAGGGCCAAAACTTATATCAGCAGGGCAGCCTACTTCTTAAAGATTGGCAGTTTTTAGAACAACAATTAAAAGATGATTCGCCGTACAGCGGAGCGGTAAAGATTCAATCTCCGGGCAGTTGTGGTTTAAAGTTTTATAATCAATTATTAGCACTGCAATCTGAGCATAAAGAACTAATTATTGATTACCGCTTTGCGCCCAATGTAAGTGTTGAACAAGCTGTAGCAAACCACAGTGCCGACATTGGGTTTTTAACCCAAGCTCCAACATTTAGCGAACTAACCAGCCATAAAATAAGCCAAGAGCCACTACTACTTGTAACGCCTGCAGGTATAAACATGCCTAATTGGCAAACCCTGTGTGAGCTAGGGTTTATTGCTCATCCTGATGCAAGCCATCATGCGCAGCTACTACTAAGCGAAAACTACAGTGAGTTTGAGCATATTGACCAAATAAGACGTACGGGATTTTCTAACCAAATTAGTTTAATACTAGAACCTGTAAGCTTAGGACTGGGTTTTACGGTATTACCTGCTCATGCTGTTGGCGCATTCAATAAGCCACAACTTATAAAAACGCATCATTTAGAATGTCCGGTTAGTGAATCTATTTATGTGTGCCATCATCGAAATAGGCCGTTGGCAAAACGTATGAATACAGTGATTGAGCTAATAAAGGCGGGAGTAAATAGTTAAAACGTAAACCCCCTTTACACCCACGGCACTTAATACCATAGGCAAAAGGGGGTACAGAAAATTAGTTAACGCTTTCTAATTTTGCTTTTAAATCGAGTAAGTCGGTTGCGATAGTATTTGGCTGTATTTCCCACGGATCGAAAATAGATTCTTTAGATCGTTGAATCCACGCCGCGCGCATGCCGTGCGATATGGCACCGGTTACATCAAACGGGTTACTTGATACAAGCCACGTGTTTGCGCCTGTTGAATTGGTTTCGCGTAAGAAGTGGCTATAAACCCCTGGGTTTGGTTTAAAGGTTTTAACGTCGTCGGCACTTACTACCCCTTCAAAAAGCTCACTAATGCCAGCGGTTTCTAATAAGGTATGAACTGCGTCGGCAGCTCCGTTTGAAAATGCAAACAAACGGTAATCCTTCGCTTTTAATTGCTCAAGGCCTGCTTTTACATCATCGAACGCAGGAAGCGTTTTATAAAGCTCTAGCAGTTGCCCCTTTTGATCTTCACTTAGCTCGGTTTTGTGCGCTAAGCAGGCGTAATCGAGTGCGTGTTTTGTACATAGCGAGAAAGGAATATAATTTTGCATTAATCCACGTCTAAATGAATACTCTAATTGCTTTTCGCGCCATGTATTTGAAAATGCTTGGGCGTTATCGCCAATCATGTCGTCGAGTAAGGACAGTACGCCGTGAGTGTTTATTAGCGTACCGTATACGTCAAATGCAAGTGTAGTTGCCATGTTTGCTCCGCAATAAAATAAATTAAGTTGGTTTTAGAGTACTTGCTTACAGCTTAACTTAATTTGAACGAACGCTCAAATTAATAAAACTTATAAGCATCGAGTGCTAAAATATCCATTTCTATACCTTCATGTATTTTTTGGCTTTACCGTCACTACTTCCAAGCGCTGCAAAAAGAGGTAAAAAGTGCTCCTGGGTAGGGTGATTAAATAAAGCATAGGGTGCTTCATTTAAATAGTTAAGTAACGCTTGGGTGTTTTGCGCTATTAATTTTTGCTCAACCCAATGAGTAAACTCATTAACCATTTGAACACGATTAGGTGTAGAAGGGCTTTTAAATATTTCACGTAGATTGTGACTAATACCGCCGGAGCCAATAATTAATACGTTATCGCTGCGCAGTGGTGCAAGTAACTGTCCATATTTATACATAGCCTGAGCGCCTAAACGCGTGTTAATAGACACCTGAACAATAGGAATATTAGCTGCTGGGTACATTAAGCGCAGCGGGATCCACACACCATGATCCCACCCTTGATCTGCACTTTTCACCGCTTTAATACCCGCTTTGTAAAAGTACTCACTAATAGTATTAGCTAGCTTAGGGTCTCCTGGTGCTGGGTATTGAATTTCATACAGGGGCTTGGGGAAGTTATAAAAGTCGTGAATAGTATGCGGCGCATCTCCTGATGTAATAACTATATCGTGCGCTTCATCAAAGTGGGCAGAAAACACCACAATAGCACGTGGTTTACTAAGCGTTTGAGCTAATGATGCAAGAAAATCTGACGTAGCCGATTGCTGAACAGCCATCATTGGCGAGCCGTGAGATATAAATAAAGCAGGCTGAGTCATACTAAAACCTTAAACAAATAGACGTGTTATAAACACTATATAAGTTTCTAATTTGACGATAAATATGATACTTATTTATACATTATCAACAAAGCATTGTTAAAAAATGGATAAGCTCACCACCATGAAGACCTTTTTAGCCGTTGTGCAAGAAGGATCGTTTTCAAAAGCGGCCGATAAACTCGATATTTCGCCGCAGTTAGTCAGCAAATATATTTCAGCGCTGGAAGATAATCTACGCACGCGTTTATTACACCGTACAACGCGAAAAGTAAGTGTTACAGAGGCTGGAAATCAATATTATCAGCGTTGTCAGCAGGTGGTTATTGATATTGAAGACATGGAAAACTCACTAAACAACTTAAGCGAAAATGTATCGGGTGTGCTTAGTATTAGTGCACCTATGTCATTTGGTACTAAGCATTTAGCAGGTTTGTTGGTTGGTTTTCAAAAGCAGTATCCAAATTTAAAGTTAGATTTACGGCTCACCGACCAATATGTAGATATAGTAGAGCAGGGTATTGATATTGCTCTGCGCATTGGCGTATTAAAAAATTCAACGTTGATAGCTAAAAAAATTGCACCTATAAACCTAGCGGTGTTTGCGTCACCCGATTATTTAAAACGCCATGGCACGCCACAAACACTGCTAGATTTACAATCACATAATTATTTACGCTATTCCCACAGCGAGCCCACAAAACGATTATTTGGAGTTAATGAGTTAAAAAGCGAGCTCAAGCTTGAAAGTAACTTTGTGGCTAACAATGGTGACTTACTACTAAATACAGCCATTGCTGGAGGTGGTATTGCTATGCAGCCCACATTTATTGCTGGCGAAGCGCTGGCTCAAGGCAAAGTAGTGCGCATTTTAAATGACTACGAACCCGACCCAATGGGACTGTATATGGTGTACGCTAACAGAGAGTTTTTACCCAGTAAAGTACGTGCATTTGTTGATTTTACAAGTGATTTTTATGGCGATACACCTTACTGGGATTTAGCGTAATAAAAAGTAAACCGCCTAACAGGCATTATATAAAAGCTAAATTTTTAAAAAATTCCGTAGTAAATTTCTTAGTACTTTAAACACCTCTTGATTACTGTGTTGCTGATGCTGTAATACATCAACATTAGCCAACCAACTCATTTCTTCAAACTCAAGAGGAAGTTTAACCAGCTCACCATTTTGTACTGCATCTACAGCTACATGGTTTGGTAATAAGCACCACCCGTTACCTTGTATTGCGAGCTCGAGTAATACAAAGTAATTATCGGCATACCAAATCTCTGGGCTAATTTTTAGCTGAAAGCTACTTGTTTGCGTATTGCGAGAACGAAGAAGAAGTTGTCGATGTAGCCGAAGGCCATCCATATTTTCACATCTGATCCCCGCTAAAGGGTGCGATTTAGCAACATATAAATCAAATTTTACCGATCCAATACATTCATAGTCTAAGTAGCTCGGTATATTTAATTCACTAAAAATAATACCCGTTATAGGCTTTTCGCTGTTTAGCATGTCAATTATGTCATGGCTGGATGCACTTAAAAACTCAAGCGATACGTAAGGATACTTACTTTGCAGCTTGCTAATAATACTCGCGATAGTTTTAAACGGGATCCCTTCGTCTAGTGCGATAGTGATTTCGGTTGGTGTTTTTTCGTTTAGTGCTAATGCAGAGTTTGTTAATCGCTGGTGTTGATTAAGTACGGCCTTAGCCTGGGGTAGTAACTGTTTACCGGCTTCGGTTAATTGTGGATAGCGCCCTGTGCGCTCAAATAATGTCGCATTACAGTCTATTTCTAAATTAATAATATGCTGGCTTATTACCGACTGCGCTTTACTTAAACCGCGCGCAGCAGCTGAAAACGATCCAGCTTCAACGGTAGCCACAAATGCTTGAAGCTGTTCAATACTAAACATATCGCTTTTCCCGATACTAAGTAACTAACACATATCTTTATAATGAATGAAAATACAGCCATCGTCATCAACTTAAGAAGTTATTTATATATAAACACAGCAGAACGTATTTTTCAGGCCCTAATATTTGAGATGATAGCATTATCTTTTGTTGTACCTGCATCATCTTATTTTGGTGGGTTTGCAACAGGAAAAATGGCAATAGTAGGTGTTGGTTTATCAATCTTCGCCATGCTTTGGAATTACATTTACAACATAGTGTTTGATAACATAGTTGGGCATAACCGAATCGAGCGAGGTTTAGTAACTCGCATTACGCATGCATGTGGCTTTGAGCTGGGTATGTTGGTAATAACGCTGCCAATACTTGCTTGGTATTTAAATATTACATGGCTAGCCGCTACAGCATTAGAAGCTGGCTTTTTAGTTTTTATACTCATATACACGTATATTTTTAATGTGTTGTACGATAAGTACCAACCTTACAAAAGATGGGTTAATAAATCGCAATGTGCTTGATATTTTTAAGTTTATAAAAGCAACGTTGTGGAGTATTGAGATCGTTTTGGCAAAAGCGCAATGGCAATAAATAACGGTAAATGTGGCTTTTAATTAAACCAATTAGCACTGCTCAATTGACTAAGTAGTGCTAATTTACTATTTGTACTATTTACCGGCTAACTGTAATGGGGGTTTACAGTAACTTTTTGCTTTATATATTTAGCCCTTTCAATATGTTCCACACGCTCTCACCACTAGGATGAAGCGCAGCATGATACCGATACGCGTAATATGTAATAGGCACGTAATAATGCTTTTGACTACCTAATAACTAAGTTTAAAAACTTCGTTTTTAAACACCAGCAAGCTGCGCTTATACAAATGCCCAACAATCAATGTACTTACTACTAAGCGTTGCTTGAAAATCAACCTCATTAGCTATAACGAGGTGTGCCAAGCAAATGGCACACCTATTTTGTTATGTGGGTATGGGGGCGTTTTCTGCAATAAGCTGTTTAGATTTCAATTCACTCCAAAATTCGCTTGGTATGGTAACTTTCATTGAGGCTACATTAGCTTTAATTTGCTCTGCCGTGCGTGCGCCAGGAATAATTGAGGATACCGTTGAAGGCGCCTCTGCGAATTGCAGTGCAGCTGTTTTAATATCAATCCCATGTTTAGATGCAATGTCGCTTATTGCATTAAACTTTTGCTGCATAGGCCCAGGAATTTTAGGTGAATAATTAAAGCGGTTACGACCGGCTAAAAAACCACCATTAAGCGGAGCACCAATGACTGCTGAAACACCTCGTTTATCAAGCATAGGAAAGGTTTTATCAAGTGCCTGCTTATGATCTAAAATTGAATATTGCAGCGCTAGTAAGCAAATATCAGGGTCTGACATATCAAGCGCTTTATAAATAGCATGAGGTGTATTTACTCCAAAACCCCAGCCTTTAATTATTCCTTCATCACGCATTTTAGTTAACTCAGGAATAGCCCCTTTTGCAGCCTGATCAAAATACTTAAGCCAATCATCTCCCATATCACTATTTTGCGGTGATAAATCGTGAATATAAACAATATCAAGTGAGGCGACACCAATACGATGTAACGTGTCTTCTATTGAACGACGCGTACCTGATGCAGAGTAATCATATTTATAATGAAAAGGTGAGTGATCAGCCCAATGCCAACTATTTTCTAGAGGCTCTGCTGAAGGGGTAAGAAGGCGACCTACTTTTGAGGATAAAACATAATCTTCACGCTTTTTGTTTCGAAGTAAATCACCGAAGCGCCTTTCACTTAAGCTTAAGCCGTAAAAAGGTGACGTATCAAAATGACGAATACCAGAATCCCATGCTGCATTTAGCATTGTTAAAATTTCTGCATCGCTTGATATAGTATTAAAGCCATTCCCAGCGGCAAGACCGCCTAAGCCCATTCTTGATTCAGGCCGGTAATGCCTAGCGTTAGTAACATCGTTTGTGGGCAGAGCAGCGCTTTTATCTATTGATCCTTTAGTTTGCATAACACTGCCGTTAGACATTTTTACTTTTAATTGTTCAGCCAAAGCTGAAGCACTAAAAATAGAGCCTAAACTTAAAGCAGCGCCTGCTTTAATAAAATTTCTGCGAGATACCATGTAACTATTCTCCTTGAGTAAGGTTAAATATCTACGCTATAAACTAGTATAAATACCAACCAAACTCAAGCGAGAGGAAAGCAATAAATGTCAATACTTTCAATAAGATGGTTAAATTAACAAACGCTGAACGCGCACTTTAATTAACATTTTAGAATGATTATTTTCTTTACTCGTACAGTACTTTAATATGCACAAAATAGTGCACTTTAATAGCTTGATAAAAAAGCAAACTTCCAAATTGGTGCACGCCTTAATACTCATTTACACAACATAAAAATGGTTACATTTATTCAAGTGTAAAAATTAGTAAACAAAACCGGAATACATAAAAAGAGTGAATACCAAAGCTTAGTTAATCTCACTAGCAAAGCGATTGCGGTAACGCTTAGTTAATTTAACCGAACGTAGCTGGTCGCTAATTAAAGTAAATATTGGTGAAGCGTTTGTTTTTACAGGTTTACCTTGGCCTAAACGGCGTATTTGCCTTTTTACCAGTGCCATAGTGGCAAGCCCTGCGAGGGTTTTATCTTGCCAAGTAACATTGGGTAATACGGCTAGTTGCAGTGGCTCATTTTGCCATTTGTTTGGTAAATTTGGTTGGTATGCAAGCGCAGTGGCAATACCCACGAGGGCCACTCCACTTTCAATCACGTTGTTGGCAATAGATAAGCGACTAATGCCGCCGGTGGTCATTATTGGGATTGATGAGCGGTGGCTAATCGCTTTTGCAAACTCTAAAAAGTATGCTTCGCGGGCAAGTGTGCGTTCGTCAACTGTTTTACCTTGCATTGCAGGTGCTTCGTAGCTACCACCCGATAACTCCACAAAATCAACATTGAGTTCATTCAATAAATCCACTACAACTTGCGCGTCACTGGGTTCAAAGCCACCACGTTGAAAATCAGCAGAGTTTAACTTTACCGAAACCGAAAGGGTGGGGGAACAAACCGCTTTAATACTGCGGGTTATTTCGAGAAGTAAACGGGCTCTATTTTGTAAACTTCCCCCCCATTTATCGTTGCGCTTATTGGTAAGTGGCGATAAAAACTGGGCAAGTAAATAGCCATGCGCTGCATGTATTTGTACGCCATTAAAACCGGCTTTTTCGGCTTGTAGTGCAGTTTGTGTAAAGCGGGTAATAACATCGTCAATGTCGGTTTGCGTCATTGCCTTTGGTACGCCAAATAAGTGCGAGTGCTTACCCATATTAAGTGCAACACTTGACGCTGATAGAGCCTTTCCACCCATTTTTTTAAATACTTGCCTACCAGGGTGATTGATTTGCATCACCACTTTGCAATTATTTTGCTTTGATAAACGAGCAAGCTCTGCAAAGGCAGTAATATCGGTACTTTGCTCAAGCACAAGGCCACCAGGGCCTGTCATCGCTAAATGATCAACCATTACATTGCCAGTAATAATTAGCCCTGTACCGCCTTTAGCCCATGCGCTATAAACGTTTTTAAGTGCTTGGGAGGGCGTTTGGTCCTCTTGTGCTAGGTTTTCTTCCATAGCGGCTTTGGCAATACGATTTTTTAATACTAAACCACTTGGCAAGGTAAAGGAGGTAAACACAGGGTTGCGCATAATTATTGGCTAATTAAATTGACATCAAAACAACTATAACCTTAAAGTTAGCTTGAAGGTCAACCTACTAAGTTTATGTAAAGTGGAGTTATTATTAGTTATGAAAATAGGCGAACTTGCAAAACTTACCAACATACCTGCCAGCACTATTCGTTTTTACGAAAGCAAAGGGTTATTAACACCAACCACTCGCAGTGCTAATGGTTATAGGCTGTACACCCAACAAAACTTAGAAAAACTGCAATTAATTAAATTTTCACAAAGCTTGGGTTTTTCACTCAACGAAATACCTTTATTACGTAACGAAAACGGCGAGCTAAACCACACAATAATAATCGAGCGTTTAGAAAAAAAACAAAAAGAAGCTGACATTTTGATTGAGCAAATGCAGAAAAAGTCACAGCGTATTGGCAGTTTAACTGCGTTACTAAACTCTTATTGGGATAAAGGCGAATGCCTGCCAGAAAGTAAATTAAATGAATTACTAGAAGTGATGGATTACAAATAAACTAATACAGCTTATTCAGGGCCTGTTTATCTTTTGAGGTTAAATTTGCAGCGACTGGTTGGTATTTAGGCAAGGCAGAGTCTATGTAGTGTGGTTATTCCCCATAAACAGACGATAACGTAGTATAAATGCCAAACATGCGCTGCCCGAAGGGTTCTGCCTAGGGGCAATTTACTCTTTGTTGCCTACATGGATGTAGGTAGGGGCGAGAGCAGGACGCGGAAGCTTTGCTCGGTTTTTACTTATTCTTACATGGATGTAAGCCATTAGAATAACGCAGTAGCAGTTATCGAGCCCACTAAATTACAAACCTCGCGCCGCGATTAAATAGCCCCTAGATTGAACAAATTTTATCCTGAAAGGTCAACAAGCCCCAGTAAGCTGTATTTTATTTATGTTACTTAAGCTTTTTAATGCCAATTAACACACAGATGGCACCGCCAATAATACCCGCCCATGCTTCTATTGGTGTATCACCACTAAATGCACGGCTTAACTGCGAAGCCGCCGCATCATAAACGTCATATCCCCACATAATTAAAGCGATACCTATAACGATAAAAACAATACCTATAATCTTATTATTCATAAACACCTCTGGTTTCTAACGTACATTATTTAACATACTTAATTGAAAACACTCAATAAGTCTAATCAAGCTCTAGCTGCGCACGTTCAACGCTCTCACTAGGTAACTCTTTTTGTACCGATACACCAAGCTCTTTAAACTCTGATGCTTGTTTAATTAAATTACCTTTACCGCGGTATAATTGCGAGAACGCTTTGTCGTAACTTTCTTTCGCTTTATCAAGCTGCTTACCAACGCCTTCCATACTTAATAAAAAACCATTGAGCTTGTTATAAAAACGCTCAGCCCGATTTGCCAGCTCTTTTGAGTATTTGGTTTGCTCTTCAAAACGCCAAAGCTGTTTAACAATATTTAAACTAGTAAGCAGGGTAGTAGGTGTAGCTACCAGTATATTTTTTTCGATTGCTTGTTGGTAAATATCACTTTGATATTTAAGTGCTTCTACAAAAGCTGATTCTATTGGTACAAACATAACCACAACTTCAGGCGAATTAAGCCCTGGTAAACGGTCGTACGATTTACTCGCAAGCTCATTAATACGTGCTGTAACGGCGCTTACATGCTCTTTAATTGCTTGATTAGCATCTAGCTCATTTTCAGCGTTCACATAGCGTGTATAAGCATTTAATGATGTTTTAGCATCAATGACTAAGTGGCGACCTTGTGGTAAGTAAACAACTACATCAGGGCGTAAGCGGCCATCTTCAGTGTTAAACGACACTTCGCGCTTATAATCAACGCCAGCACGTAAGCCAGCGCTATCTAAGACGTTTTCGAGCATGAGTTCGCCCCAATTACCTTGGGTTTTCTTTTGCCCTTGTAGCGCGTTGCTGAGCTTGTCGGCTTGATCTGTTATAGCTTGGCTTTTAGCTTGCAAATGCAGTAGCTCGGTTTTAAGCGCGGTTCGTTGTTTTATGTCTTCAACATGTATTGATTCCATTTTTTCTCTAAAGCCTTTTAGCTCGCCTTGAACCGGTTTTAATAATTGTTCAATGCTTTCTTGATTTAAGGTTTTAAAGCTTTGTGATTTTTCTTCTAGAATCTTATTGGCTAGGTTTTCAAATTCTTTTTTGAGCATATTTTTACTTTGCTCAATTTGCGCGAGTTGCTCGGTAAAGCTTTGTTGTTTTTGCTCGAGGGTGGTGCGCATATTATTATATTCAACATCGCGTTGATTATATTGCTCACGAAGCGCTGCAAGCTCTCCTTCGGCTTTACGCCAAAAGTGATTGTATTGAATGCTTTGTTTTTCTTGTTCGCTAAAACGCGTTTTAAAATGCTGGGCTTCATCGCGCTGTTCTTGGTGAGTATGTTCTAGCAGTTCGTGATCTTCTTGCAAGGCACTATATTGCAGCTCTTTATTATCAAATTGATTTTGTAATAGGGAAAGCTGTTGCTGCTGTTCGCTTATTTGTAGATGTAGCTTTTTGCGAAGCTGTGTTGATACAACGCCGTAAAATACAACGCCTAACGCAACACCAGCACCGGCGCTTAGCCAATCAATATTAGTGAGTACTTGAGTGAGCATAAAATAAACTTATAAAATTTAGAGACATGCCATCATAACCAATAACACGCAATAGAAGTAGGGGAGCAAAGAAATTACAGACATAAAAAAACCAGCTCAAAATAAGCTGGTCAAATATTACTAAATTAAGTAATCAAAGGGAAAATCAACATGTGCCCGAGTAAGCTGCAACTTAAATACATAATCACCAAAATAACTAATATTACTGGGTGAGGCTATATAACAACAGGCATTAGAGTAGACCGGAAAACAAAATAATTAATTCAAATTAATTTACGAAAGATCATTTATTTTTATTCGGGTTGATTTAAACAAATCAAATTATGCGCATAAAAAAAGCCAGTTCAAAATGAACTGGCTTAATCATTACTAAAATTAGTAATCAAATAGGGGGAAATCAACATAAAACCTGTATTAACTGCAATTAATCAACAAGCATAATAGTAGACGCCGCTCTTTGAATTAAGTTCATAAAAAGATCAAAACTTTTAAAATAAAAAAATTGAATGCTAAATTTTGGACATAAAAAAAGCCAACTCAAAATGGGCTGGCTCAATCATTACTAAAATTAGTAACTAAATCGGGGGAATCAACATGAAAACTTGTATTAACTGCAATTAATCAACAAGCATAATAGTAGACGTCCGTTTTTTAATTAAGTTCATAAAAAAGCAAAAACTTTTAAAATAAGTGCCGAACGCTAAATTTTAGGCATAAAAAAAGCCAACTCAAAATGGGCTGGCTTAATCATTACTAAAATTAGTAACTAAATGGGGAATCAACATGATGCTTGTGCTAACTGCAATTAACCAACAAGCATAATAGTAGACGTCCGCTTTTTAATTAAGTTCATAAAAAGATCAAAACTTTTTAAATCAATTTAGTTTTTAATTAGCGATAACATTTGTTGTTCATCAAACTTTGTAAAGCTCATTGATTTATCAGTAAATAACGCATCTACAAGGGCTTGTTTGTCTTGTTGCATTTTAAATACTTTTTGCTCTATTGAATTACTCATTATGAGCTTATACACAAATACAGGGTTAGTTTGGCCAATACGGTAAGCTCTATCAGTCGCTTGTTTTTCTACAGCAGGGTTCCACCATGGATCAAAGTGAATAACTGTATCGGCTTGTGTAAGGTTAAGGCCTGTACCGCCAGCTTTTAAGCTAATTAAAAACACTGATGTTTTACCACTGGTAAACTCGTCGATTACTTTATCTCGGTGGCGCGTTTGGCCTGTAAGCATACTAAAGTTAATGTTTATTTCTTCGAGGCGTTGGGCTATTAAATCAAGTGCCGATGTGAACTGACTAAATATAATAATTTTACGACCGAGACTTAACATAAGCGGTAAGTGTGTTGTTAACCATTCAAGCTTAGCGGAGCCTGCTTGAGTGTCTGGATCTATTAATTTAGGGTGGCAACAAATTTGCCTTAACTTTAAAAGTGCCTCTAAAAATGCAAGTTTACTTTTTTGTGCGCCTTGTTCGGCAAATAAGTCTATTAGCTTCTCTTCTAATGAACGTGTAATACCTTGATACATTTCTTTTTGCTTAGGCTCAAACTCAAACTCTTTAGTTAGCTCTGTTTTTTCAGGCAGCTCTTGCGCTACTTGTGCTTTAGTGCGGCGCATTATAAAAGGCATAATTAACGCTTTTAACTGCTCAGCTCTCTCCATATCAGCTTCACGCTCAATAGGCGTTTGAAAGTGCTGCTTAAAGTGGGCTTGAGACCCAAGTAACGATGGCATAGCAAAATCGAGTAACGATTTAAGCTCAAGTAAATTATTCTCGATTGGAGTACCACTTAAACAAAGTTTAAAGTCGGCATTTAAGCGTTTAACTAATCGCGAAACCTGTGCGGTATCGTTTTTAATGTATTGTGCTTCGTCGAGGATTATATTTTCAAAATATAATGGCGAATAATATGCAATATCACGCTTTAAAAGTGGATATGTAGTAAGTATACACTGCGCTTGCGCTAAGTGCTGTAAAGGATCGTTACGATTTGAACCAAAAATAGTGGTGACTTTTAAGCTTTTAGCAAACTTAATAATTTCGTTTTTCCAGTTACTCACCAAACTAGTTGGACACACTATAAGTGTAGGGCCTGCTTGCGGGCGGTTAAATGTACTGGCTAAAAATGCAATAACTTGCAAGGTTTTACCCAGGCCCATGTCATCAGCTAAAATACCACCTAATTGGTGACGTTTTAAAAAGCTAAGCCAGTCAACACCTTGCTGTTGGTACTCACGAAGTGTTACTGAGTCATTTAAGCCATGTAATGAAACCTTAGTAATTGCTTTATCGGGACTATTTAGCTCTTGTAAGTATAGCTCTAATGAGTCGTCGTGAAGCTCTACGTTTATAGCAGTGTGCTTTACTAATTCAGGTAAATACGAAAGCGGAATATTAAATTCGTCTCGTGTTTTTACAAATTCAAAACGCTCTTTAAATTCATTTAATAAGTTAATTGCTGACTTATTAATAACCCCAAACTCACGACCAAGCGGATAGTAGTAAAAAAGTTCACTTTGGCGATTTAATGACTGATATAGCGGGTCAGTATTAGTAAACAACAGCGATGCCTTAGCATCACATAGCAATACTTTGCAGTGCATTTGATGCCCTGCTGCGCGGTGTACATGTAAACTAACTTCACACTGCGGATTAGGACTCGTTACTTTACTTACACTTACTTGCCAACCGCGTTGCTTAAAGCCAGGGAATACTTCGTATATTAGCCAATGCAAATGGATTGAAGACTGCTTTGTAAATACCAGTTCACTTTGTAAACCCCCTTTACAAAATTCAAATCCTAAGTTAATTAGTTCGTTAGTTACAGTATTTTCAAATGCACTATTAATCGTACTTGCAGGTGCAGCACCTGCTAAATAGTTTTTATTTTTATACTTAAATAACAACGAAAGAGATAAACCTTGATCGCCCATAGTTACTTTTAAAACAGCATTACTAGAGATTTTAGGCAATGTTGGCTGTAAATTAGTAGGGTGGGGTATTACACCTGCACCAAAGTTATCGGCAAGCTGCTTGTATATTCTATCAAAGTTAGCGTCATGCAAAGCAGGCATAGTTTGTAAATGTGCTATTTCGTCTGCACTCAATGGGGTGCGAAGACGGCCCGCTTTTAAATGATCTAAATCGAGGTAAGTAGGTGGTGTTGTTTTTAATAAAGCCCAGTTTTGTGTTTGCTCAAGCTTAATAACTAATTGTGAGAGATCTTTATCTTGCTCCCAACTAAAACTTAATGCTTGGCCAGATTGCGCTTTAATTGGCACTCGAGAACGCTGGAAAAACAGGCGTTCTGTAGCTATCAACTGTTGTAAGGCACTAAAACCCCACTGGCCTTTTAGCTCAATACTTCCCACTGCATTTTGTGAGCGTATCCAACTAAATAATCTAAAATCACTTTCGAGTAAGTCACTCGGCGTTACAAAACTATTTAACTGCTGCTCGGTCAGGTTTCGACCTAACGTGTAATTCTTTTTAGTCTCAACATTCGCTATTTTAGGTGTTAAGAATACTTTGTTATTTTCAATATCTAATACAAATAATAATACTTGCGATGGCGTGTTTTGATCACCACTTTTAAGTGCGCTTAATTCGCTAAACCAGTCATTAATAAAGTAATCTTCGCCATACTCACCAGAGTGCTCTATTTTGAGCTTAAATAAAATAGCAGCTAAATGTCGGCATTTAGTTTTTGCATTACACGTACAATGCGTATCAACAGAATAGCCAGTTGGTACTTTACTGATCTCAATACGTTGGTTAAACGATGATCCATTATCCACTTGTACAGTAGAGTCGACTACAGAAAAATTAGGGGTGTGTTCTAACCAAGTGATTTGACCTTTCTTGTAATATTCTTTGCCTTTATCTAAAACATTTTCACGGAAAAGTTTTTTAATAAAGCGTTCAGACAGAGGAAACTGGGTAGCCTGCTCATTTTTAATTTCTTCAAAAATAGCCATTAAATCATTTTTTGATAAGTTAGCAGACATGTCACTCTAAGCATTAAATTTTAAAAATAATCCTGCCAGTATATGCCTTATGTGCTCTGAGCTAAAGCACTATTAACAAGATATAAACTGGTTGGAGCTGATAACTTAGTAAAAAATCGGTTTGTAAGTAAAAATAAGCATCCAATTTTACAAAATAATATTTAAAACAACTGCAATGGTAGAAGTTACATATAGTTAGAAACATAAAAGTAGGCATTACAGATCACGATTTTACTAACAATAATAATAAATGAAGGAATGTAGCTAAAAAGAGGATATTAGTTAGTAAAAAGTGATCTTGAAGAAGGAATATGATTATTTAAAGAGGAAATAGGCTAGTAAAGATCAGATTTTTACTAACAAAACAATCTGCCAGATCACTATTTAACTAAGTAAATATGCCTGACAGATCATTATTTAACTAACTAATTAAAGGCACTTAATAACTTAGTTAATTGCTCTAAGCGCTTGTCTGTCATTACTTTATTATCAATTTTGATAGAGACATCACCGCTTTTTAAATTGCGTTGTACCGATATGAAGTTATTTTCTAGTACAGCTTCGCGCTTAACAGCTACTTGTGGCTCTGAAGTTAGGCATCTAGTGATCGCCATTGCACGCTTGTCGTCGCTTGTAAACGCATTTAACTCTTCATCACTAGCAAGGGCACTAACAAGTTGATTAAACGCCTCTTCGTCTCGCTCCTTTGCGCTAACAAGCTTTTTAGCGACTTCGCGACCTACGTGATTAGCAGTAGGGTAAAGCGCAATGACATCAGCAGGAATTTGCTCATAAGCTTTAATTGCATCTGCAATTGCAGTATGCGATACACCTTCTACCGCGGCAATCTCTCTGTAAGATCCTTTTTTACCTTGCTCAATAAGCTCATTTTTAGTTTGTTGGTATGCTTGGCCAAGCTCCCATAAACTAGGAGCAATGTATTGATCTGAAGATACCGCTAAAATTTTTGCATCTTGATCAGTAAAATCGCTTGAACTAAGTACTAAATAATCTGCGTTACCTAAAATACAGGCCATACGACGACGTGAACCTGCCAGAACTAAACTTTTGTCACCTTGATCCCAAAGTAGGGCAGGATGTTGATTTCGACCATCCTCACGAATTGCAGGAAGAATGTCTGATACTGACTTTTCGTTTAGAAGTGCCTGTACACGACGATTTTTGCCATATACACCAGTGGAAGATTCAATATCAGCATGTGCGATCACTTTACAAACAAGCGTAATTTGACGAGCAGGGTCACTCGGTGCAGGCATTCTAATTACATCGCCAGCATTCGCTTGTTCTAGTAATGCATCAAGACTACTGCTGCCTACAGCAGTTGCAAATGGATCTAAGCGGGTGTCATTTTTACGTTTTTTAGCCATTTTTATTTAACATCCTTACTTAGGGGTATTGAGTGTTGATTGAGTTGACTGCCAATTTGAACGAATAAGCATTTCTAGCTCATCGACCACATCTTTAATATTTTCTTGAGCGCGCATTAATGACTCACGACTTGCTAAGCTGTCTGATGCTTTTTGATCAAAAATAGTGTTGAAAGACGATGAACTAGCGGTAATCGCGGAGCTGTGATTGATTGGGTAGCTCATTACTTGGCGACCAAATGCACTACGAACATCTTTGACGATATCGCGCTGTGAGTGATTACCTTTCACATAGTTGGTCACTAAAAATTGCATAAAGTCCCAGCCCTCATGGTCAAGTGCTGCAACTGTATGGTAAATCTCACCTAGTCGTTTTAAATATTTGTTATTAGCATCAAAATCTACAGCTTCCGGATGAACAGGAATAAGCATCGCCGTAGAGGCCATTAATGCATTATAAAACATAAAATTAAGGGTAGGTGCTGTGTCAATTAAGATAATATCAAACTCGTCTTTAACGGGATCAATTACTTTCTCAAGTAACTTGTGGTAATGGCGAGTTTGCTCATAATTTGAGGTATCTTTGAGCAATGTTGCCGTTTCGTGCTCAAAGTAAAAGTCATCCATACCCGATGGTAATACACGAATATTTGGGATATGCGTTGGTAAAAATGAGTTAGACACAAATTCAGGCCATGTTTCACCCTCGTCTAAATCTATGCAATCACGCATTAAATCACCAACAGTAATCGGGTCGTGCTCACTTGAAGGAAAAAAGCTTGAAGAAGAGCCTTGTGGGTCTAAATCTATAATACCAATGCGATAACGTTTAATATTTGTAGTTGCAAGCGCTGCCGCTATATTAACCATACTAGTAGTTTTACCGCAGCCGCCTTTGAGAGAATTAATTACAATAACTTGCAGTTTGTCATCACCAGTACGATGATCTGGTTTAATGTCCATAATATCGGCCATAGCAAAAATATTTACTAATGTGTAAGCATAGTGACCGTTAGCACCGCGTTTTATGTTTAAATCATCGAAGTCGCCATTATCATGACGTCTTTTTAAAGTACGATTATTACAACCTAATAAATCAGCAGCTGCTTTTTGTGTATACGTTCTTAATTCTTTTTCTTCTGATTTAAGATGGGCACGGTAGTGCTGAATACGTCCTTCTAATGATTTTTCAGCAACTTCAGCTGTGGCTTTCAAAAGCCGATAGGTACTTAATGCGTTATTGTTGATAGACATACTTTCTTCCTCAAAGTTAGGCAGTTAGTATAATGTCCATTCAAATAGCTGTAAACAACTATTTAAGACGAC
>NZ_PJBR01000067.1:0-27957 GCF_002863625.1 Pseudoalteromonas sp. MelDa3
TAAACTTGCAAACATAAAATTCTCTAACAAACGCCTTAATTATATAAATTATATCAACTAAATTTTTTATAATTAGGAAACTGCGGTGATTCAACAAAAAAATGCAGCCAACTACATCTCACTCATTCACACCTGTCTTTTAAGGCTATATAACATTATTAATGTACAGTAATTCATTACATAACTATTTATACCAACTCGTAAAAATACTTAATCAATTTAAGGGATTACATCTGACGCTAACAGCGTCAAAAATGTCTGATATACGTCTGCATGGATCCAGGAGAGTGAGTAATGATGGAGCAATTCCCAAGAACAACTAAATAGTGAATTTCGCCCTGCTCTAACGTAATTTTTTATCGCTAAATAGAGCTCATATAAGTAGATGGGTATTAATTTGAAAAAGCCAATTTAGCTCAGCTATAAAAAAGTGTAAGTTATTAAATTACAGGCACAAAAAAAGGAGCCATAGGCTCCTTTTTTAATACTTATATGAAAAAGCTTAAGCGGCTAGGCCTTCTTTTGCTTTTTCTACAAGCGCTGCGAATGCAACTTGGTCATAAACAGCGATATCTGCAAGGATCTTACGATCGATTTCTACAGATGTCTTTTTAAGACCATTGATAAAACGGCTGTAAGACAGACCATTTTGACGTGAAGCAGCATTGATACGTGCAATCCATAATTGACGGAAAGTACGTTTCTTCGCACGACGGTCACGGTAAGCGTATTGACCCGCTTTAGTAACAGCCTGGAAAGCTACGCGGTAAACACGTGAACGTGCTCCGTAGTAACCTTTTGCTTGTTTTAAAACTTTTTTGTGACGTGCACGTGCGACAACGCCGCGTTTAACTCTTGCCATTTCTAAAAACCCCTATTAAGCGAACGGTAACATACGTGAAACTAGACCATGGTCATTTTTATGAACCATCATCTTAGGACGTAGGTGTAACTTACGCTTAGAAGTTTTCTTAGTCAGAATATGACGAAGATGCGCTTGTTTACGCTTGAAACCGCCAGAAGCAGTCTTTTTGAAACGCTTAGCAGCGCCACTGTGACTTTTTAGCTTATAAGCCATTGCAATAACTCCAAATTGTATTGCTTTTAAATTAGTAAGCAGGCGTGAGATATATTTCTATAGCTCCACTTTTAGGCCTAACTTACTGCCATGTTCCGGTGAAGACCCAGCATAAATGCCGCAATCTTACTTTAATACCGGTTAACTCAGGTGAATATTCGCATATTACTTGCAGACCTGAGCTAATTTCGGTGCGTATTATCGCTTAAAAATTATTTTTTAGCAACAGGCGCCATCATCATAACCATTTGGCGACCTTCAACACGATTTGGGAAAGACTCAACTACTGCAAGTTCTTCTAAATCGGCTTTGATACGGTTTAATAATTCTATACCAATTTCTTGGTGAGCCATTTCACGACCACGGAAGCGGATAGTAATCTTAGCTTTATCGCCAGCTTCTAAGAACTTACGTAAGTTGCGAAGCTTAACCTGATAATCACCTTCATCCGTACCAGGACGGAATTTGATTTCTTTTATCTGGATTTGCTTTTGCTTCTTCTTCTGCTCTTTTAATTCTTTGCTTTTTTCAAAGATGAACTTACCGTAATCCATGATTCTACAAACAGGCGGCTCAGCGTTTGGACTGATCTCAACAAGATCAACACCCGCTGCATCGGCCATAGTTTGCGCGTCTTGTAATGACTGAATTCCAGCTTGTTCGCCTTCAATGTCAATTAAACGAACTTCTTGCGCTGTAATTTCTTCGTTAATACGATTTTTTTGAGCTGTTTGTTGCCCTTTCTTGCCGCCTCTAATAGTACGTTCCTCCAAGAATATCAATAATATAAGCGTGTAATTGGCTGTTTGTTAATGCCTTACACGCTCGATTTTTACTGTCGATTTTTAATTTCTTCGCTAATTTTAGCTACAAAATCATCGACATTAAATTTGCCTAGGTCTTCACCTGTGCGAGTACGCACTGCTACTTCTTGTTGTTCAACTTCTTTATCGCCAACAACAAGCAAGTATGGAATACGCTTCAGTGTATGCTCACGGATTTTAAAGCCAATCTTCTCATTTCTCAAGTCAGCAGCGGCTCTAATTCCAAGTTTATTTAATTTTTGTACAACTTCTTTAACATAAGGAGCCTGTTTATCGGTAATATTCATAATTACCACTTGCTTTGGCGCAAGCCACGTTGGGAATAAACCAGCGTACTCTTCAGTTAAAATGCCAATAAAGCGTTCAATAGAACCTAAAATAGCACGATGTATCATTACAGGTGTACGACGTTCGTTATTTTCTGCTACATAAGTAGCGCCTAAACGACCCGGTAATGCAAAGTCTAATTGCACTGTACCACACTGCCACGCTCTGTCTAAACAATCGTATAAAGTAAATTCAATCTTTGGACCATAAAACGCGCCTTCACCCGGAAGATAATCAAATTCAATATCGTTTAGCTTAAGTGCTTCGGCTAAAGCAAGCTCTGCTTTATCCCACATATGGTCTTCACCAATGCGTTGTTCTGGGCGAGTAGATAGCTTAACTACAATCTTCTCAAATCCGAATGTTTCATATGTATCATAAACCATCTTAATACACGCTGAAACTTCGTCCATTATCTGCTCTTCGGTACAGAAAATGTGAGCATCATCTTGTGTAAAGCCACGTACACGCATTAAACCGTGTAGTGCACCTGATGGTTCATTACGATGACAACAGCCAAATTCAGCCATACGAAGTGGTAAATCACGGTACGATTTTAAACCCTGGTTAAAGATCTGCACGTGTCCTGGGCAGTTCATTGGTTTAATCGCGTATTCACGCTTTTCAGACTCAGTGGTAAACATTGCTTCTGAATATTTTTCCCAGTGACCTGATTTTTCCCAAAGTGAACGGTCCATCATCATTGGACCTTTTACTTCTTCGTACTCATATTCGCGTAACTTTTCACGTACAAATTCTTCAAGCTCGCGGTAAATGCTCCAACCATCGTTGTGCCAAAATACCATGCCTGGCGCTTCTTCTTGCCAATGCCATAAATCAAGCGCTTTACCAATACGGCGGTGATCGCGTTTTTCAGCTTCTTCAAGGCGTTTTAAATACGCTTTAAGTTGCTTTTTATCGCCCCACGCTGTGCCGTAAATGCGTTGTAGCATTTTGTTTTCTGAATCACCACGCCAATATGCACCCGCAACTTTCATTATTTTGAAGTTTTGGCAAAATTTCATGTTAGGAACGTGAGGTCCACGACACATGTCTACATATTCTTCGTGATGATATAACCCTGGGCGGTCATCTTTAGCGATATTTTCGTCCAGTATTTCTATTTTGTATGTTTCGCCACGCGCTTCAAATGTATCGCGTGCCTCTTGCCAGCTTACTGTTTTTTTCACTACGTCGTAGTTGGTTTTTGCAAGTTGCAGCATACGCTTTTCAATTGCTTCAAGATCATCTTGTGATAATGAATGTTCCATATCGATATCGTAGTAAAAACCGTTATCAATGGTAGGACCAATTGCCATTTTTGCGTCTGGGAAAAGTTGCTTAACTGCATGACCAATTAAGTGAGCACAAGAGTGACGAATGATTTCAAGGCCGTCATCGTCTTTAGCGGTAATGATCTCAAGACGAGAGTCTTCACTAATTAAATCACATGCATCAACACGGTCGCCATTAACACGACCCGCAATGGTCGCTTTAGCTAAACCAGGGCCAATATCGTTTGCAACATCAAGCGTGCTTACAGGGTTTTCAAAACTACGTTGACTTCCGTCTGGAAGAGTAATAACTGGCATTATAAATCCTTGCTACAGTGGTGACACCTACAATGTATCACGTGTATTTTTAATAAATTAAATGAGAATGACTCGACAACGCTTTTACGAATAAGCATTGACTAATAAATGTAGATGCAGAGTCTATTCAACTACAAAGATATATTGTCGCGTGCTGCGCATTTAATTACAAGTTTTAAGGGGTGAAATCCACCCGTTTTGAGCACAAAATGTAACTTTTAGAGCAAAAAAAATCATTTCATTAAAATATAAAAGCATCAACGCACTAATTACGCACCTACAACTATACCTACACTCGCATTTTAATGTGTGTTGCGTATAATACTGCGTAATTAAGTTATTTTAGAGAATAGACATGAGAACATGTGGTGTAGAAATTACCGGTAGTGATGTACTACTTTGTATTTTAAGTAAAGATAATGACGTATTTGATATTCGCGATGTGCGCCAAACACGCTTTACCTTAGGTAACGGTAACGACACTGAAGTAATGCGTAAATTTCAATTCGATTTTGCAAAATTAATGCAAGATTACCAAATTGATTCTGTTGCAATCCGTGAGCGTCAGCCTAAAGGTAAATTTGCTGGCAGCGCAAAGGGATTCAAAATGGAAACTGCGATTCAATTAATCGACAATTTAGACGTACGTTTATTTACCACAACTGAAATTAAAGAACAGGTAAAGCGTAATCCTATTCCTATTGATTTTGAAGAAACAGGCCTTAAAAAGTACCAAGAAAATGCTTTTGTAAACGCTTACGTTTACATAATGAAAAAAACATACCGCAGCGACGAAATGTAAATTTATTGCTCGTTTAAAAACGCGTACTTACAGTGTAAGACGCGTTTTTTTGTATCTAAAAAACATGATTAGATTTTATTAATCTAATCATACAATAGTCTAACTGCACTTCTCTTTGTCGACAATATGTGTTTATTTTAACTTTGTAGTTTACATAACTCACACACATTTTCATGGAGAGAGCAATGCACACACACTATTGCGGTAAAAGAAGTAGAACAAATAAATCACTTACCTTTATCGCAAAGCTATTTTAAAGGTATACAAAGCACACCTTTAACAAATTCAACTATAGGCGAGTACTTTGACTTTATTGTCGACAAAAATCCAGAGGCGTTAGCTGTTGTAGTTCATCACCAGGGTATTCGCTTAACGTATAAAGAATTTCAAAAAGAAGTTAATCAACTTGCTATGGGGTTGCTGGCACTTGGCGTGAAACCAGGCGAGCGTGTTGGTATTTGGTCTCCTAATAATATTGAGTGGTGCTTAACCCAATTTGCAACCGCAAAAATTGGCGCAATAATGGTTTGCATCAACCCTGCATATCGCCCTAACGAATTACAATACGCCTTAAATAGTGTTGAATGCTCTACTCTAATCACAGCATCAAACTTTAAAGGCAGTGATTATTTAGAAATGCTCAATGGTTTGGCTCCAGAACTTGCAACTTGCGATAAAGACACACTTAATTTAAAAGCACTGCCCACTCTTAAAAATATAATCCGCATTGGCGATGAAGCATCTCCTGGTATGTACTCTTTTAATGATGTTATTAACTTGCCAACATCGGCACATGAGCTTGAATTAAAAGCAATAGGTGCAAACTTAAATGCTGAGCAAGACATCAATATACAATTTACATCAGGCACAACAGGCAACCCAAAAGGCGCAACGCTCACTCATAAAAATATTTTAAATAATGCGCTATTCGTCTCCGAATCTATGCACTTTACGAGCGATGACAAGTTATGTATCCCTATCCCGTTATATCATTGCTTTGCAATGGTATTGGGTAGCTTATTGTGTGTTAGTAAAGGTGCAGCAGCCGTTTACCCAGGCGATTCGTTCGATGCAAAAACCACACTAGATGTAGTTCAACAAGAAGGATGTACAGCGCTGCACGGTGTACCTACTATGTTTATTAGTGAGCTTGAGCTAAGTAATTTTAACGATTATGACTTAACTACTTTACGCACGGGTGTAATGGCAGGCTCTACATGCCCAGAGCAAGTAATGCGCAAAGTACAAACACAAATGAACATGCATCAAGTACTGATTGCTTACGGGCAAACGGAGTGCAGTCCCATAAACAATATTACCGAAACAGACTCTTCAATAGAGCGGCAAGTAACAACGGTTGGCCGCGCACTTGCCCATACCGAGGTTAAAATTATTGACGAGTTGGGTAACATTCAACAAATTGGTCAACCTGGCGAAGTGTGTAGTAAAGGTGCAGGTATAATGCGCTGCTATTGGAATGACGATGCTAAAACAAAAGCCACAATAGATGACAACGGTTGGCTACACTCTGGCGATTTAGGTGTCATGGATACAGAAGGGTTTGTCACTATTGTTGGCCGTATTAAAGATATGATTATTCGTGGCGGCGAAAACATTTACCCGCGCGAAATAGAAGAAGTGCTTTACACCTACCCGGGCATTCAAGATGCTGCCATATTTGGTATAACAGATGAAAGGTATGGCGAGGAAGTGTGCGCTTGGATCCAACCAAAAGAAGACGCTGTGCTTGATGAGCAAGCAATTCGTGAGTTTTTAAAAGACAAACTAGCCTATTTTAAAATGCCACGACATATCCGTTTTGTAGAAAACTATCCAATGACAGTAACAGGTAAACTGCAAAAATTTAAAATGCGTGAGCAAATGCAAGAAGAGCTAAGCGACAAAGCCTTCTCCTAATTTTTCTCTACAAAAAATCTGAACTCTGAATAATAAATCTACCTCAAGTAACGATTAAAAGGCACAGCCAATTGGCTGTGCTTTTTGTATACTAAATTTATTATAAATCTAACATTCTCTTTTTTAAACGTTCTAAATCAATCGCACTCGAGCGCACTGTTAATTTAATGTGGCTGTATTCATATTCTTCTTTAACAACACTCATACTAGATCGAATTTCGCCCACGATACCTTTGGCTGTGTACGGTATAACAATCTCTTCTTCAATCATGTCCTCTTGAGCAATGCCAATAATGTATTTGTGCAATTTACTAATATCATCTGGATTACGCGTAGAGGTCATCATCGCATCAGGAAATTCATCCATTAGCGACTGCTGCTGCTCAGTACTTAATTGGTCTGACTTATTCAGTACTAATAATTTTTTGCTGCCTTCCACCCCAACTTCTGCCAGTACTTTATGTACTACTTCAAGTTGTGAGCGAAAAGAAGGATCTGAAGCATCTACAACATACAGCAATAACGACGCATCATGTGCCTCAGCGAGCGTTGAATGAAATGAAGCCACCAAATCATGAGGTAATTTTTTAATAAAACCAACCGTATCTGAAACCAATATACGTGGCTGCGTAATCGGGTACAGTGCGCGAACAGTGGTATCTAGCGTTGCAAAAAGTTTGTTTTCGCCTTCTACATCACTACCTGTAATTGCGCGCATCATTGATGACTTGCCCGCATTGGTATAACCAATTAAAGCCACTGAGAATAGCTCAGAGCGCTGCGTACGTCTGTCCATCATTACATCTTGAACACTAACAAGTTCGCGCTTTAATTCTGCTAACTGATCGCGCACCTTACGGCGATTAAGCTCAAGTGTGGTTTCACCCGCACCTTTACCCATTTGGCGTTCTTTATCACCTGTTGATGTTTCACGCAGTCGTGGCGCGACATAATTAAGGCGAGCAATTTCAACTTGTAATTTTGCAGTTTTAGTACGCGCATGACGGCTAAATATTTCAATGATAATACCGGTGCGATCAAATACTTCCACACCCAGCTGGTTCTCAACATTACGTAGTTGAGAAGGCGTTAAATCACAGTCAAATACCACTACATCGGCACATGCAAAATCAAGTTCGTCTGATGGGATTTCTGAGGATATTTCGGTTAAAGGGCCTTCATCAAGTAAATCATCTTCTTGCTCGTTTTCAACCATCCCTTTATTGCCGGTAAGGTGTGCTATTTCAGCTAGTTTTCCTGAGCCCAGTACATTAACTTTTTGGGTAGAACTTTGCTTTTGCGATTGTGTACCTACTACTTTAAAGCCTAACGTAGTTACCAAACGAGCAAGCTCTGCTAGCGACTCTGTTGCTTCGTCACCTTTAAATTGTGGTGTACTAATAGAAATAAGTAACGCATTAGGAAGTGATGGTTTTGCAGTTAGTTGCATAATTTTTTGTCTTAATGCACCTAAAGTGCAAACCTAATTTTCATTCGAAAGTAACTTGATCCTACGCTGTTATAGCCCAGCTTTATAGGGTTATAGTTCACTAATGGCGTTAATATTTAAAACTAACCATAATATACTCAATTTTATGGCTAGTTTTAAAATCACATTATATTAAAGCCTTATTGTTCAGCTTTAATATTAAACGACACCCTGCTCAATCATTGCATCGGCGACGCGCCTAAAGCCTGCAATGTTAGCGCCTAATAAAAGGTTTCCAGGCTCACCAAATTCTGTAGCGGTGTCGTTAGCGGTAACAAATATATTTTTCATAATTTGTTTTAGCTTTTCATCAACTTCTTCAAAGGTCCAACTTTGCATGCTCGCATTTTGCGCCATTTCTAATTGGCTTGTTGCAACGCCGCCGGCATTGGCGGCCTTACCTGGCCCATACGCAATTTTTGCAGCAATAAAGCAATCAATAGCCTCTTTTGTTGAAGGCATGTTTGCGCCTTCACTTACTAATAAACAACCGCCGGATAATAATGCGTTAGCGTCTGCCTGTGTTAATTCATTTTGTGTGGCGCACGGAAAAGCAGCGGCAGCATTAAAGCGCCAAACAGCGTGCCCATCTTTAGGGTAGTCAATTGCAGAAATATAAATAGCATCGGGGTGAGTTTTTTTATACACGCTCAAGCAATCACGCGATTGCTCTTTCAAACATTTAATAAGATTTAAATCTATACCCGACTCATGATACACAGTGCCACGAGAGTCGCTGCAACTTACTGGTGTTGCCCCCATTTGATAAAGCTTTTCCATAGCATAAATAGCAACATTACCTGCGCCCGAGACCAAGCAGCGCTTACCTTGTAGGCTATCGCCGCGCGCTTGCAGCATGTAGTCAGCAAAATAAACAGCGCCGTATCCAGTGGCTTCTTTTCGTACAAGCGATCCACCCCACAATAAGCTTTTACCTGTTAAAACACCTTCATAGCGCCCAGTCAAACGCTTATATTGACCAAACAAGTAACCTATTTCTCTTGCCCCTACTCCAATGTCTCCAGCGGGTACGTCGGTTGTAGGGCCAATATGGCGATAGAGCTCGCTCATAAATGATTGGCAAAAACGCATTATTTCAGCATCTGAGCGCCCTTTTGGATCAAAGTTTGCCCCGCCTTTACCACCACCGATTGGTAAACCTGTTAAAGCATTTTTAAATATTTGCTCAAACCCTAAAAATTTAATTATGCTGGCATTTACATTTGGGTGAAAACGTAAGCCACCTTTATAGGGGCCAAGTGCAGAGTTAAACTCAATTCTGTAGCCTTTATTTACCTGAATATTGCCTTCGTCATCAACCCAGGGAACTCTAAACATAATTTGACGTTCGGGTTCAACTAAGCGTTGTATAATGGCATTTTTTTTGTATTTTTCTGAGTTTTCTAAGATAGGTTCGAGTGATTCAAGTACTTCTTCAACAGCTTGATAAAACTCGCATTGTGCAGGACTACTATTTTTTAATTGTGCGATTGTGCTATGGATATAATTCATAATTATTCTTCCGTGTTAATAATAAAAGTATTTATCAGATGTTAAAGTAAACGTGATCAAGTTTATGATTCATGCTTTAAGGTCTTAATTTAATATAATTAACTATTACCTTAGCATGAAAAATTAAGATACTTAACGCGAGCTACGTGAATTATTTTTGATTAGAAGTTTGATTTTTATTTATTAAAGATGAATTTAAATTCACAGATTTAAAATTAGAACAGTGCCAAGCGAATTTTTATATTTTCAAAAAGGAGTTTTAGAAGTATTAGGTTAGGTGTGGATTTTTTAAAAAATATAACAATTAATGGGCTTTATACTGCATTGCGCTCGCAAAAAACCCATTAACTAAAAGCTAATTAGCTAAAACCAGTTACTCAGCAGACTCTTCTGGACGGTGCTGCTTTTGTACGCCGGTTAAAAACAAGCGTAATATTTGATCGTTACAAACACGGTAATGTTTGTTATCTACTTTTCGAGAAAACGCGCTTAACTCATGTTTACTCAGATCAAAATCAACAAGTGCAAGTGTTGCTATAACATCTTCTGCTTTCATATTTAAAGCAATACGTAGCTTCATAAAGATAATATTGTTGTTTAGCTTTTTCTCAGGCTCTGGTTGCTCACCTTCGCGTTTGCCACGTTGGGTATTAATAAACCCATTTAAAAAGCTAGCAAACTCAGTATCACTTATTGGGGTAAAAGCCTCTTCACCTTCTTTAGTTAACCATGCAATTACTTGCTCTTTGGTGACCGTATGCTCTGCTGATGCAAAAACATTGACCATAGCAGTATCAGTTAAGTTAAAAGTGTAGCGAATGCGGCGTAAAATATCGTTATTAGTCAAAGTAAATCCCAAAGTGAGGTATAGCAACCAAGCAGTTATTGCTTAATTTTAAATAAGCACCTAGTTTAACAGGTTTACTAATACCACCCTATTAATTTTTATCTGAGCTTAATTACCAAGCACCTTGGCAGGATCTACGCGTGTTGCTTGCCATGCAGGATAAATAGTGGCAAGTATCGCAAGCACAAACGTAACAATCACTGTAATACCAATGTCTTCAAGTACTAATTTACTTGGTAAAAACTCTATAAAATAAACGCCCTCAAGTGGATTGGCTCCAAATGATTGGCTTATCCACGTAAAAAGCTCACTTATATTAAGCGCTAATACCACGCCAATTAGTGTTCCTAGTGCCACGCCTACAAATGCTTGCATTAAGCCCTGCATCACAAAGGTGGCTAAAATAGTACTGTCTTTCGCGCCCATGGTTTTTAAAATTGCGATATTGCCTTGTTTTTCGCGTACTTCCATCACCAAGGAGGACACAATATTAAAACTGGCTACCGCTATAATTAAAAACACCACAATATAAACAATGGTACGTACCATTTGAATATCTTGATAAAGGCTGCCTTGGGTTCTGAACCAACTGGAAACATACACGTAGTCGTCAATAGTTTGGCCCACTTTTAGCGCTATTTGGTGCGCCGAAAACACATCATCAACACTTAACCGCAGCCCTGTTACTTGAGTTTCATCGTAACCCAATGTTTGCTGCGCTTTATTAAGATGTATAAACGCAGCTGTACTATCAATGGGGCCTCCCATTTCTATAACACCTGCAAGGTTAAGTGTTACGCGTTTAGGCGCTAATAATGACTGACCTTTTTGGCCTATTTGCGGAATAAGTAACGTAATGTTGTCGCCTACTTTTGCATCTAACTGTTTTACTATTTGCTTACCTAAAATTACATCGTCAAGGCCTAACTGGCTGACCAATTTACCACTGGTAAACTGGTTTACCGCCGATACATTACTCTCTAGCGATGGCTCAACACCTCGAATTTCTATCGCTTTTAGCTGGCTTTTATATTGCGCCATCCCATTCACTGCAATAAATGGCGCAGCCCCTGTTACATGCGGTTGTGTTTGTAAATCCTCAACTTTTTGCGACCAATTCGCGATGGGTCTACTTGGTGCTACATATTCCACCTGCGGCACAACGCTTAGCAATCTATGTACTAGTTGTTGCTCAAAACCATTAATTACCGACAGCGCCACAATTAAAACCGCGACACCTAATAAAATACCAATAGTCGACGCTTTAGCGATAAAACTAACAAAGCCGTTTTTTTCATCTTTGTGGCCTGAATAGGCTCTAAAACGTTTACTTAAAAATGCACTAAGCAACATGCTGCGACTCTTTAATAGCTAGTTTTCCATCGTCTAAATAAGCTATTTTGCCTAGCTTATCGGCAAGTTCTAAATCGTGTGTAACTACCACAAAACTGGTGTTTAAGCTTTGGTTAAGCTCATTTATTAAATCGTAAATTTTAATCGCATTTTGTTTATCTAAATTACCGGTTGGTTCATCAGCAAGCACAAGCGCAGGTTTAGTAACCAGCGCGCGGGCAATAGCCACGCGTTGGCGCTCTCCACCAGAAAGCGCAGACGGTTTATGCGAGCTGCGATGTGCAAGGCCTACTTTTTCGAGCATATCGAGCGCTTGAGCTTTGGCTTCTTTTGCACTCAAGCCTTTAATTAATAATGGCATAGCCACGTTTTCAACTGCGCTAAACTCCATTAATAAGTGATGAAATTGATAGATGAAGCCCAAATTTTGGTTTCTAAATGCGGCTTGCTCTGTTCGCGAAAGTTTTGCAACTTCTTGGTTTTTAATTTTAGCGCTACCTGAGCTTGCGGTATCTAATGTGCCAAGTATGTGTAAAAGCGTACTTTTACCAGAGCCAGAACTCCCCACAATAGCCAGCATTTCACCTTGCTGAAGCGCTAAATCAACGCCTTTTAATACTTCAACTTGGTTGCTGCCATCTTGATAAACCTTACTTAAATTTTCACAACTAATTACTAAATCATTCATAACGTAATACCTCTGCTGGTTTTACTTTTGCGGCTTTACGCGCAGGATATAAGGTAGCTAAAAAGCTCATAGCAATACTGGCAAACGCTATTATTACTAAACTCAAAATATCAAACTTTACCGGAAGCTCTATACCCGCCAGTAAGTTTAAGCCCACTAATGCAAGTAGCTCATTTATATATAAACTAAATATTACACCTAAAAATGCGCCTATTGCGGTACCAATTACGCCATTATATAGGCCTTGCACCATAAACACTTTTTGCACTTGCGAAGGTGTTAAACCTAACGTTTGTAGTATGGCTACTTCACCTTGTTTTTCGCTTACCATCATGGTTAATGCCGATACAATATTAAATACAGCCACCAATACAATGAGGGCAAGCAACATAGACATAATGCGCTTTTCCATAGCAACGGCTGCAAATAGAGTACCTTGGGTACTGCGCCAATCACTATAATTATGATCTTGTAAAATACGCTGGCTTGCTTCAATAAACTCATCTAGTTCGAAAGGTTCGTGCAATGAAACACTTAAATTTGGGGCAGTGTTTTTATCCAGCTTTAACACCCGTTGTAGTGAAGCGCCACTCGTAAACGCAAGTGCCATATCTATCTCAGATCCGGTTTCGTATATTGCGGCAACTTTAAATAAACGCTGGCTGGGTACTCGCCCAAGTGGTGTATACGTTGAAGCATTAGGCATAATAACGCGAAGCTTATCACCCACGCTAACGCCTAATTTACGACTCAAATAACGGCTTATAGCAATGTTGTAATTTTTGTTTAATACAGTTTTCCAATCGCCTTGCACTATTTTATCGGTAATTCTATACAAAGAACCACTATCGTTATAAAGGCCTTGTAATAAAACGCCGTGCAAGTCTTTATTCGTTTGCAAAATAGCTTCGCCGTGGCGATATAAGCTTACATGATCAACATAAGGAGATTGTTCGAGGTCGGTTTTTAGGGTGTTCATTTGGGTGGCAGTGTGTTTACCTGCGCTAACTTCAACATGCGGAATAAGTCCAAGCATATTGGTTTTTAGGCTATTTTCAAACCCGTTCATTACACTGCTTACCGTAAATAATGCCATTAAACCAATAGCGATACCGGCAATAGAAAAAAACGAAATAAACGATATAAACGCATTTCCTTTAGAGGAGCGACTATATCTAAGCCCTATAAATAAGCTAACCGGTTGAAACATATTATTTTTAACACTTATCGTAAAAGTATTGAGCAATAGTAGCACGAAAAAAGTGCCTTTGGGTATGGCGTAAAATGTAAGAAATAATTTAAAAATCTGATACTTGGCTATATTTACAGCAATATGTATTTAACCATTAACTCGCGGTTAAGCTTTAAGCCCGCTGACTAAATAATCGAGCAATACCCGTACATTAGTGGCCACAAACTGCCTTGGTGGATATACGCCCCATACCCCTTCTTGCTGTGGTTGATAGGGTGTTAAAATAGGCACCAATTGCCCTGAGTTAATTTCGTTTTCAATGTAGTAGTCTGGGAGCTGTACAATACCGAGCCCCTTTTTTGCGCCATCCACCAGCGCCCAACCACTATTACACTGTAATCGCCCCGCTATTTTAATGTGTTTATCGCGCCCATTTTCGTTTACGCGCCAGTAGCTGCTATTACCAATTAAACATTCATGGCTGTTTAGCTCGCCTAAAGTATGCGGCTCACCAAATCGCGTTAAATACTGTGGCGCCGCGCACATAATAAAACGCCGCGCACTTAATCTACGCGCTTTTAAGCTCGAATCTTTTAAGTGCCCAAGCCTTATTGCTAAATCAAATCCGCCCTCTAATAAGTTTTCTTGCTCATTACTTAATGTGGCAACAACTTCGACCTCAGAATGATCCTTCATAAAGTTATGTACTATGGGCATAATAAAGCTCTCTCCGTACATAACTGGTGCTGTGAGCTTTATTTTACCTTTAGGTGTACTTTGTTGTTGAGCAAGACCTTGAGTTGCCTCGTCCATAGCGTGTTGTAAGTGCTTTATTTGATGTAAATACACTTCGCCTTCTTTGGTTAAAACCACTTTACGAGTAGTACGGGTTAAAAGCTGGGTATTTAAACGTTGCTCAAGCGCTGTGACATGGCGGCTAATATGCGCAACCGAAAGCCCAAGCATTTTTGCAGCCGCAGTAAAGCTGCCCTCCTCCCCAACCGCTATAAACTCATCAATTCCATCCCAACGCGCCATTATTACCATACTGTAAAAGTGTTTTAATAAAATTGAGATTATCATTATTTGAGAAACAAATACAATAAGCACATCACCCAAGCAAATTGGGTCTACAATTATTTTTTAATAGCCAGTTAAAGGAAATAAAACACATGTCTGAATTTATTAAATCAAAAGCTGCCATTGCTTGGGGTCCTAATCAACCACTTAGTGTTGAAGAAGTTGATGTGATGATGCCTAAAAAAGGCGAAGTAATGGTAAAAATTACCGCTACAGGTGTGTGTCATACCGATGCATTTACATTATCGGGCCAAGATCCTGAAGGCATATTTCCTGCTATTTTAGGTCACGAAGGCGCTGGTGTTGTCTATGCTGTTGGCGAAGGCGTAACGAGTGTTGAAGTTGGGGATCATGTTATTCCTTTATACACTGCAGAATGTGGCGTATGTAAAATGTGTACTTCAGGTAAAACTAACCTGTGTTCAGCCGTGCGCGAAACACAAGGTAAAGGCCTAATGCCAGACGGCACTACACGCTTTTTTAAAGACGGCCAACCAATTTATCACTACATGGGGACATCAACGTTCTCTGAGTACACTGTATTGCCAGAAATTTCACTCGCTAAAGTAAATAAAGAAGCATCACTAGAAGAGATTTGCTTACTCGGCTGTGGTGTAACAACAGGCATGGGCGCAGTTACCAACACAGCTAAAGTAAAGCCTGGCGACACGGTTGCTATATTTGGCTTAGGCGGTATTGGTTTGTCTGCGATTATTGGCGCAAAAATGGCCGGTGCTGGTCGTATTATTGGTGTTGATATAAACACCACTAAATTCGATTTAGCTACAAAACTAGGTGCAACTGATTTAATTAACCCAAAAGATTTCGACAAGCCAATTCAAGAAGTTATTGTTGAAATGACAGACGGCGGCGTTGACTATTCGTTTGAATGTATCGGTAATGTTGACGTAATGCGCTCAGCGCTTGAGTGTTGCCACAAAGGTTGGGGAGAGTCAGTCATTATTGGTGTGGCGGGTGCAGGCCAAGAAATATCAACCCGCCCGTTTCAACTAGTAACTGGGCGTGTATGGCGTGGTAGTGCATTTGGTGGCGTTAAAGGCCGTTCACAACTTCCTGAAATTGTTGAGCGTTACATGGCGGGGGAATTTGCTCTTAGCGACTTTATTACTCACACAATGGGCCTTGAAGATATTAATGAAGCATTTGATTTAATGCACGAAGGCAAAAGTATTCGTACAGTCATTCATTACTAATAAACTGCATTCGTAAAATAGCTTATTAATAAGCCGTAATACTTTTAAGTTTACGGCTTTTAAGGATTAAGTATGTTAGAAAATATCTCAAGTGTAAAAGTGTCTGGCGGTTGGCATAAACAATATACTCACAGCTCGCAAAGTACACATAGCACTATGCGTTTTGCCGTATTTTTACCACCTGGCGCAAGTGAGACAAACAAAGTTCCGGTACTTTATTGGCTATCAGGTTTAACCTGTACAGACGAAAATTTTATGCAAAAAGCCGGCGCATTTAAAAAAGCAGCTGAGCTGGGTATTGCTATTGTAGCGCCTGACACTAGCCCGCGCGGCGAAAACGTCCCCAATGAAGACAGCTACGACTTTGCACAAGGCGCAGGCTTTTACGTAAATGCCACGCAAGCTCCTTACAACACTCATTTTAATATGTACGATTATGTTGTTAGTGAGTTACCAGCACTTATTGAACAACATTTTCCGATAACAAGCACAAAAGCAATTAGTGGTCACTCTATGGGCGGGCACGGTGCATTAATGGTTGCACTTAAAAACCCGACTGCGTTTGTAAGTGCCTCGGCTTTTAGCCCTATTGTAAATCCGATTGAATGTCCTTGGGGTGTAAAAGCATTTACTGGCTATTTAGGAAATGATAAGGCGCTTTGGGCACAGTATGATAGCTGCGAGCTGATGAAAAACGCAGAGCAAGCTCATTACTTACCCATGTTAGTGAGTCAAGGTGATGCTGATGGCTTTTTACAAGAGCAACTTAAGCCAGAAAACTTAGTCGCTATTGCTGATAAAAAAGGCTACCCGCTTACACTTGAAATGCAAGCAGGCTACGATCATAGCTACTTTTTTATAAGTAGCTTTATTGACCAACACTTATTATTTCATCATCAGTTTTTAACAGCTTAGAATGAGATTCGTTAGTGTGTAGATTAGATTTATCAACATCTACACACTCTTTTAAACTCTTTGTTACTTGCCTACATGTTTGTTTTGGATTGCTCTCGTCTTTTACAAATTCCACTATAGCGGAGTCAACTGCATATCCCATTTTTGAGAAACTCAAGCTCTCTTCGTCTTTTACAAAAGTACCAGAGTTCGTTGAGCTACTACTCGAGCGTGCTGAATTATCAAGCAATACACCTACAGCGGTACAACCGAGTAGACTTTGTAAAAAAACAACAATAACTAAAATACGCATAATTCATCTTGAATGCTAACTACTGGCTAATACCTTAATTTTAGCCTTTTTTTAAAATAACTCTGTAAAAATGTGTTAAGGGTAATGGCATATTTAAATGAATACTTATTCTTCATTGATTAGTTCATTTGTAAACTCTTTAATAAAACCAATTAATTGCAATATAAATATAATTAAAAAAGGAAGCGCTCCAATAATAGCAACGCTTCTGTTTAATGGTTCATTGTTTTGTACTAACAAAACAAAAGCGCATAAACCTAGTGCAAACGACCAAGCATACAAGCTCCATGTCTGAGCTTCACTTGCACCACTTAATTGGCGAATAACCAAAACAGCAGAGTCTGCTGATGTGGCTACAAAAATGAGTAGAAGCAATAAACTTGACCAAATTAATAAACCGCCTTGCCACCCTAATTGCTCGAAGAATACAAACAGCCCTTGCGTATAATCGGCTTTAATAGCCGCTAAAATGCCTGCATTGTGCGTTTGATCCCACGCAATTGCAGAGCCAGAAAACACACTAAACCAAATAATTGTCACAAAAGTTGGTACAAATACAACACCTAAAATGTATTGCCAAACCGGCCGTCCTTGGCTAATTTTTGCCAAAAACACACCAACAAACGGGCCCCAAGCTAACCACCAAAAATAGTAATTGTATGTCCAACCTGTTGCCCATGCTGGGTCATTAAGTACGCTTTCAAACTGCCATGTTCCTGTGGTTATGAGCTGAATGTAACCCCATGTACCGCCTATTGCTATGTCTATAATTGGCTCTATAGGCACAAAAATTAATAGCCATGCTATAAGTGCAAATGCTAAAAACACATTAAATTTACTAAGAGTTTGAATTCCTTTTTTAAGCCCCAACTTTGCAGAGATAGTATAAAGCAGCGCAATTAAACAAATTATAATAAACCCCGAAAATAAAGCCGATTCAACCCCTAGCTCAAGCTCGAGCCCCTTACGCAGTAATAAAGTTGAATTAGCAATTGTGCCCACGACACCAAAAAATATTGCAAGTATGGCAATTAATTTAATGCTAAAGCTCAGCTGTAACTGCCAAGCCCGATTAATAACGCCTTTAGTTGCACTGATCACTGGAGCACTAATATCGCCCGCTTTACCACTATTGCGAGTAAGCCCACCTAATACCAAGCCAAATACTGCATAGAGCGCCCATGCATGCGCGCCCCAATTAACTAAGGTAAGCGCCAAACCACTTCTTTGGTGGTTGGGATACAAGGTTTGCTTTAAAGGCGAGTTAACCGTGTGTAGTGCAGGCTCTGCTACTCCCCAAAATATAAGTCCTGAGCCCATTCCTGCTGCAAACAACATAGAAAGCCAACCAAAGGTACTAAACTCAACAAGTGCTTGCGCTCCTCCTATTTTTCGTTGCCCTAATGGGCTTATAGCAATAGCTATCACGGAAAAAAGTAACAAGTTTACCAATATAAAAAATGGCGACCCTAAATAACCTAAAATTTTATTAATAGCGGGTTGTAAGTGCTCTGTGAGTAATTCAGGAAATAAAAAAGCAATAACAGATAACCCAACGCAAAATAGTAAGGCTGTTTTTTCAAGCTTAGTGGGGGTGCTTAATGTTTTATTTAAAGGCAAGAGATTCACATAGGTGTCTTTTAGTCTGGATAAAAGAATACGGGGCTTTAAAACTCAGATCAAATTAACTATTGCGTAAAATAGTAATAAAAACATGTAAAAGTTTCCTCAATAATTCTTGTTAAATATAGGCATTAACAATAACTCATTGATTAATAGTAATTTATGCCATGGCTTGCTGTTTGCTTATTATTAACAAAGTTAACCAGCACAGGCTCAATAATGGAAATTGATTTACAGTGGAATGAAATCATCGATAACTTAATACACTTAGGTATTGCATACCTACTTGCACTACCCATGGCTTACGACAGAGAGCGAAGTAATGATGGCGCAGGCCTTCGTACCTTTCCTCTTGTTGCTGTTGCATCGTGTGGGTATGCATTAATTGCTATGTCGGTTTTAGATGGCGCAGAAGCTCAATCAAAAATGTTGCAAGGCATCATTACTGGTATTGGTTTTATTGGCGGTGGCGCAATTTTGAAAAATAACAAATCAACCTCCGGCACAGCAACCGCAGCCAGTATTTGGAATATGGGCTTAATTGGTATAGCCGTAGCGTACAGCCGCTACGAAATAGCAATTTTACTTGCCATTATTAATTTTATAACGCTTAGGTATGTAAAAAAGTTTAAGTAATTTATAAACGGAGTGACTTATTCAATAGGCATTAAAAAAGGCGCTTAAAAAGCGCCTTGCTAACAAGTATGTGTGCTTAAAACATATCTTGATAGGAATTTGTTGTGCTAAATGTAATTGCTTTTTCAAAGCCAGGTAACTGAATACTTTGCTCGTCTATTACAATGTCGTTGTCGTCAATAAGTCCGTCGCCAAAGCGGTAAATAAGCTCATATTGGCCTAAATCAGCTTGAGCTTGATACGTTTGTTGCGCGGCTTTAATTGCCACGTTTTTCTGCGCGTAACTACTCATAACTTCATCGCCATGGCGCTTAGCGAGCATTTGCATTGTTACTTTTGGTGAAAGTACGGTAGCTGTTGCATTGTTACCGCCAAAGCCTTTTGAATTTATAAAAGCAATATCCATATTGGCGCATTCGTAATGGCTATTACGAATATCAAGATGATCGGTGTAAACATCATCAGCCACTTTATCAATTGTGGTAATACCCGGCATAATATTATGGCTAAATACACCTAAAGCTATCGCTAATTGGTCGCCACTTGCAGGAGCTATAGTATGACCAACATAGGCTTTTGGCGCTGTCACTTTCCAATTATCAATAGCGAACGTTTGTGCCACTTTGTGATATATCAACGACTCTGTTACGCGGTTTAACGGTGTACTTGAGCCATGCGCTAAAATAAAGCTACGTTCTTGCAAGGCTTTTTTGCCTAAAAGGCTCGTTGCTAAAGCAGCCGATTTAGCCATGGTAATATAGTTACCAGGGCCAGGTGACGTAATTGATTTTTTTATGCCATCTGCATTTACAAATACATCCGGTACGCAGCCCATAATGTCGGCGCCTAGTTCAAGGGCTAAAGCATCGTCCATTAAAATAGCAACTTGTGCGCCTTCACCTAATGTAAAGCCGCAGTTGTCGCCAAATGGTCGGCTACTTTTGCGATAATCTGGTTCTTCATCACTTGATAAGTTATCTAAACGGCGCAAACCTTCAACATTTGCAAGTGCGCTCATGTTACCAAAGCCTTCAATCACTTCTGGTGTAATAGCACACTCAACACTTGCGACAACCGCAACGCGTGTACGCCCTGCCTGTATGTCGTTAACCGCTGCACGTAAGTTGTATAAAAACGTAGCACAGGCCCCCGAGGTCGAAAACGTAGTCCCTACATTGCCCGTAACATACGCGTTAATAAAGTCGGTCGACATTGTATTTAAACCCAGTGCTAACTGCTTAGTACTAACACGGTCGCCTTGTTGGCGCGCCTTTACTAAACCGCCTAGGCCTTTGTCGTCCATTTGGCCAATTACCGATGCTGAATAGGTACCAATTTTATCTGGCTCTACGCTATTCATAATATGCTGCCAATCAAGCCCTGTTGATTTAATAGCATCGGTAGCTGCAAAAATAGTAGCTTGCAAACCACGAGGCTGATAGCGGCTGTTATACATAACAGACGGATCAAACCCAGTCGGGAATTGCCCTGCAGATTTAATTGGATTATCACGTGTTGAGTCATGCTTAACATCTAAGTCGGCTGCAATAGTTACTTTTACTTTTTTGCCTTCAAGTTCTTCAACTTGCCAGCTAGCTGGAACAGGTGTAGGTAAGTCGCGAGCGCGCGTTTCAAACACAATTGCGTTATCGCTTGATGCGTTTAGCGTCATTTTTTGCTGCCACGGTGTGGCATCGGCATCAAAGTGTTCTTTTTCAATTTTACGAATAAGCGTACCAGCAATAATTTGCTCACCAAAACGTGCTTCTATGTCGCTTTGCTCAACATTATTACCTTGAGTATCTTGTAATTGGCCGTTTACAACACTTACTAGATTCATCAGTGTGGCGAGGCCTAAAAATGTTTCACTGCGATCTTGAGCATTTAAACTATCTAACACGATACGGCGATAACCTTGATGAAAAGAAGTACGGCCAGCGGCGTTAATGCCACCCATGCCTACTATAACGGGTAATGCAGTCATAATTTACCTTTAAAAAACGTGTTATTAGAAGAAGAGGCAGTTTAAATGGATTATGCACTATGCATTGTGCTTTAATAGCCAAATATTCAGCACAAAAGGCCAAAATGTACTGGTCGGAGCATTTATATGACTGAAAAAAACACTAATCCACCACTAAACATTGCTATAGCGGTATATCCGCATTTATTAGTTACCAGTTTAACGCTGCCTATTGAGATGTTAAGAGCCGGCGAGGCCTTTGCTAAAGGCCATATTGATAAGCAAAGCTTTAGACCGCTTGCTATAAATTTAGTGGCTAAAAATGCTGAATCTATAGCTACTCGCGCAGGCCTTGCGATAATTCCTGATTGCATAACAACTAACGCCCCCTACAGTGATTTAATTATAGTGCCCGGAATTTGGCGAAACCCGCGCCCTGTAGTGCGTACAAATCAAGGCGTAGTTGATTGGCTAAGCGAGAGCTTTAGCGCAGGCAGTCATATAATTGGTGTAGGCACTGGCAACTGCTTAGTAGCTGAGGCTGGCTTACTTGATGGGCACCCTGCTACAACCCATTGGCACTACGCCAATCAATTTAGCCACGACTACCCGTTAGTGCGTTTAAAACCCGACTTTTTTATAACCCAGTCAGAACGCATGTACACCGTAGCAAGCCTTAATGCCCTTGCAGATGTGATCGTACATATTATTAGTCAGTACTATGGAAAAGCCGCCGCTCAACATGTAGAGCGAAACTTTTCGCACGAAATACGTAAACCCTACGAAGATCAACGCTACTTAGAAGGTGCAGTTGACCGTCACCCCGACGAGCTAATTGCGCAAATTCAGTTTTGGCTAAAAACAAATTTAGCCACCGAGCTAAACTTGCAAGAAGTCGCTGCCCAATTTAGCTTGAGCTACCGTACTTTTACCCGCCGTTTTAGAGCCGCCACTAATCAAAGCCCTATTGAGTATTGGCAACAATTACGCGTAGAAGGTGCGAAGGAGTTATTAGCATCATCAAATTTATCAATTCAAGAAGTGGCTTTAGAAGTGGGATATAACGACCAAGGTCATTTAACACGCGTGTTTAAAAAAGTATTAAGCCAAACACCTAGTGGTTATAGAAAAGTAGTTAGACGAAAGTTATTTGGATAACCAGCGACGACACTCTAAATTGGCATTTTTTTATACATAAATTATACTCTTATCAATAATATAATTTACGCTATACCAAGGTAACTGCATGAGAGATAAACTTAGTAAGCACCTTTTTGATCCACAAAGCGATGCTTCTATTGAATCAAAGTTATTAAAGTTACTTTCACTTGTACGAAAACATTTGAGTATGGAAGTCGCGTTTATTTCAGAATTCACCAATACTGATCGCGTTTTTAAAGTGGTAGATAACCAAACTACAAATACCTGCGTATCAGTAGGTAATTCAGATCCAATTTGCGAAACTTACTGTAAAAAAATATCCGATAACGAGCTAGAACAAATAATCCCTAATACTCTTGAGCACCCAATAACCCGCAACATGCCAGTCACAGAAAAGCTAAATATTGGCTCTTATATTGGTGTACCCATTATCTTATCCACCGGAAAGATTTATGGAACTTTTTGCTGTTATAAAACCGTATTAGACAATACCTTGAACGACAGAGATTTGTCATTTCTTAGACTGATTTCTGAAATAGCTACTGAGTTAATCGAAAAAAAAGTTCAATCTGACATTTTAAATAATGAGTCAAAGTCGCTTATTGAAAATATTATAAAAACAAACGATATTACGATTTATTTTCAGCCCATATTTAATTTATCAACCAACCAACTTTCGGGTTATGAATCTCTGTCACGCTTTTTTATTGAACCCTATAAAACACCTGATATTTGGTTTAAAGATGCTGAAAAGCTAGGTTTAGGAGAAGCATTAGAAATACTTGCTATACAAAATACATTACATTGCTTAGATCAATTTGATGAAAAAGCTTATATCACTATAAATACTTCACCTCAGCATATTTTATCAGGCTCAATAGACAAAGTATTACAAAGCATCGATTGTAATAGAATAATTTTAGAAGTGACTGAACATTCACCTATTTTAGACTACCAAGCTATGAGAACCGCACTTCGACCATTAAGAAACCGGGGTGTAAAGCTAGCTATCGATGATGTAGGTGCTGGATTTTCATCTTTTCAGCATATTTTAGAATTAGAGGCTGATATCATTAAGTTAGACATAAGCCTCACTCAAAATATAAACACAGACCGTAGGAAGTTTTTATTAGCTAAAGCACTATGCGGATTTGTTAAAGCTATTAATTGCTCAATTGTAGCTGAGGGTATAGAAAATCAAGATGAATTAAACACACTCAGAAAACTAGGCGTTGATAACGTGCAAGGCTATTTTATTGGGCGCCCAGCTCCTATTAAAGATGCCATCCAATATCAAACAATTACGCTCTAATTAAAAAACGCCACTTTTAGTGGCGTTCTGTGTCGTTAAATTCTTTTCGATAATAGCGCTTTTGATAGTTTTTTACTTTAGTGTGAACGCCTTTGCTTAAGCTTTTAAATTTAGCTTCGAGTACGTCTACACCGTATAAAATACCGACCACCAGAACCGAAAGTTTTATTGCAGCGCCAAGGTTTTCGGTCGCTATCATAACGCCTATTGATGCAAGCACCCAGATGGTTGCAGCTGATGTAACGCCAACTACCGCACCATCTTTTGCGAGCATAACGCCAGCCCCTAAAAAGCCGATACCTGTAATTATTTGCCCAACTACACGAGAGTGATCTATTACATCCCCTTGTAAATTAAACGCAGTGGATAAAAACAAATACGTACCCAAGGTTATTAACGCAGAGGTACGAATGCCTACAGGTTTGCCGCGCAACTGGCGCTCTATACCAATAATGGCACCGCAAAAAGCCGCAGTACCAATAGCTGCCCACGAATACGGGGCTACATCAATTAAATCTAAAAAAGTCACTGTTAACCTTATATTTTATTAGCTATAGCCACCGCCGTTCTTAAACGTTGGCTACCAAACGCTGACATTTTACTAAAATCACTTCGTGCAATAGGTACATACTGGCAATCTATTGCGAGCTGTTTATCGTTACCGGGCTCACAAAACGGATCGTGAACATACACGCAGTGCTCATCAAGGTGCGTTACACACACCCAATGTGGCGATTTTTTACCATCAAAACTATATGTGCTAATTAATAACAGCACACTAAAGCCTTTACTTAACCACTGCTCAATATGCTCAAGCTCTACATCTTTATGTGTAAGCGGTATATTTGCCTGTGCAATACCATCTACAAATTGTTGATGCACGGTGGCAAGTACCACTTTTTTGTTCTCGTTGCGTACGCCATCTAAAAACAAAGGCTCGGTGGTATTAACCATTACTTCGCTTTTAAAACCACGCTTATTAGCGGCAAGTGCCAAACCAAATGGATGGCACCCTCCATGACCCGATGTCATAAAAATGGTGGTACCTTCACGCCAAAGTGCCAGCTCATGTGATTGGCTAAGCTCAGTAGTAGGCTCAAGTGCGCCCATTGCCATTAATAGTGCAGCAGGTCCGCACGTAAACTCGGTAGTTTGCTGATACCACGGCGTTAAACGCGCCACTTTTAACTCACTCGTTTGTCGAATGTTTTTTTGCATTCGTAGTGCGTCACTGTGGTCGTCGTAATAATCGCTATATTGACCAAATACTCTGTAGCCTAAGCTTTTATAAAGCCCAATCGCACCTTCGTTATTTACAGCCACTTCTAAACGAAGGTAAATACGAGCCCGCTCACACGTTTCTTTTTCTAGGCTAGTAAGCAGTGCTTTTGCAATCCCCTTACCTTGCATTGTGGGTTTTACAGCAAGCGAATATAAACGCGCTAAGCGAGTCCCTTTATGGCACCATACTAGCCCATAGCCGCATATTTGCTCGCCACTTTCTGCAACGAGTAAAATACCGTGTTTTGCACTTAGCCAGCGTTTTAGACTGCGCGGGCTCAATTTATCGTTATTAAAGCAGGCGTTTTCAACGTCAATCAGTGCGTTTAAATCACTGCTAAGCGCCTTTCGAATAACAAGGTTGCTCATGTTATTACCCACGGCCTCGTGCTTCTAAGCGTTGTTTAAACTCATCCATAATGATCATGTATAGCTCATCGCCTAAATAGCCGTCTTCTACTTTGTGATCAATACTTGGGTTATCGTTTACTTCAAGCACGTATGCTTTGCCTTGATGCTCTTTAACATCTACGCCATATAAACCCCTACCCACTGTTTTACATGCTTTTAATGCTGCATCTAATACCGCTTTTGGTAACTCAAAGGTTGGCAAGGTTTCAAAGCCACCAGAGAAAAACCGTTTAGCGTCGTGGTTATAAATTTGCCAATGGTTACGCGCCATTAAATAGCGGCATGCATAAATTGCACGGCCATTTAACACACCCACTCGCCAATCGTATTCGGTATACATGTACTCTTGTGCAAGCACTAATGCGCTAAACTCAAACAGCTCTGTAAGCTTAGCGGCAAGCTCATCACGGTTTGAAACTTTAAATACACCTTTTGAGAACGACCCTTCAGGCATTTTTAAAACAAGCGGATACATAAACGCTTCTTCTAATTGCTCAAGCGTTTCATTTGCTTGATCAGCCACTACAACCGTTTTTAAACTTGGCACTTTTTGGTAATTAAACGCATCGTGTAAATACACTTTATTACAACAACGTAAAATAGACTCAGCATCGTCAATAACCACTAAACCAAGGCTTTGCGCTTTGCTTGCAAGGCGATACGTTGGATGGTCAATCGCTGTAGTTTGGCGAATAAATAACGCATCAAACTGGGCTATGTTATCAATTTCGTCAAAGCTTAATGCTTGTGCATTAATACCATGTTTAGCCGCTGCTTTAATAAAACGTGCAATGGCGTCTTTATCACTCGGTGGTACTTTTTCGTTATGATCAACAAGTATTGCCATGTCCCATCTAAAACGACGTTGTACCGAACTAATACGCCACTGCGTTTTAGTAAAGTTATCTAGCTTGGCTACAAATTCGCTGTACTGTTGCTCGCTTAAAGACGACATCGAGCCTTGTTGTAATAAGCCTTGCTCATCAACAAATAAAATAGGCGCTGGGTATTGTTTAAATACCGACTTTGCTGCTTTTGATTGTAAATCATTTTGGGCATTGCCAAAGTAAAGTGTGCCATCTATTTGGCCCACATTTAACATAGGTGCTTGGCCACTACGAAGAGCATTAATGGTTTTTACACTGGGTAAAACTTGGTGCTTGCGCGCCTCTGCAAGTAACGAGCAATAGTAACCTTTGCTCAAGTATTGGCTTGAGTCGCACAGATTAATAATGCGTGTTTTTGGTTCGTTATGTTTTGGGTAATCACGTAAATAGGTATTAAACGTAATTACATTTTCGAACGATTGAGCAAGCGTTTGCTCGTTGTTATCAACCACAATTAAGGTTTTAAACACGACTTTTCCTAGTTAAGTCAAAATATAAAAAGCATGCTTAGTAAAATACTAAGCATTATAAATAGAAACACCCATCGTACTAAGTGGGCATTGCGCGAATCACTTAATATGATGGGTGCTTTAACAGGTACCTACTGTACGAGTTAGCGCTTAAATTGCTTAAGCGACATGTGCTTTATATGCCCTTTTTTAAAAACGCACAAACGAGATATTTTTAGCGTGAAGATAAAAAATATTGATTAACTAATAACGCAGATTAAAATACGCAAAACAGTACCTTATGAGAGTTAAAAGTGTCGCTGCCTGCTTGCCCAAAATGCCAATGTGAATATGTTTACGAGGACCAACAACTGCTTGTTTGCCCCGAGTGCGCCCATGAGTGGAACCCTAATAATACAAGCGATGAAGACGCAATTTTAGTTAAAGATGCCAATGGCACTTTGCTAAATGATGGTGACAAAGTGACAGTAGCCAAAGATTTAAAAATTAAAGGCAGCTCGCAAGTAATTAAAATTGGCACCAAAGCGGTAGTTAGAAGAGTGCTTGATAAAAAAGATCACGAACTTGATTGTAAAGTAGAAGGCATTGGCGAAATGATGGTAACAGCAAAGTTTGTGAAAAAAGCTACCTAAAATTAGATATTTAAAATATAAGGATGTTAGATGAAAAATCATAAAAATAAATTCATCCAAGCCTTATGGTCTGTTATTGAAGCTTATTATTAGTGCGTGTAATAGATTTTGTTTAACTGCTATTAGTTGGTGTATATCTAAAGGTCCACCTACATTTAATAAGGTGAATTATCGCTTAGGTGTGTTTAAGCATTTAACCTCCTCACCTTAATGAGGAGGTATCTCTTGAACTGATCGGTTTACATTTCAGTTAAAGTGCTTTTTAAGCTTCGATTACCCAGTAAAGAAATCAAATACGTTACCAAGTGTTGATGATGAACCTTTATAAAATTCAGTAAAACTACATCGACTGCATGTCACAGCGGTGTACTTTTTATTTTGAACATCAAAAATTCTTGACCAAAAGCCACCCGAAACTCTTATTTCACCGGTATCAAATTCGTTATTATTACACTTAGA